>JAUVWO010000059.1 GCA_030604065.1 Methanomassiliicoccales archaeon
AGGGTATCCAGTTTCCATTGTCCGAAGGCTATTTAATCCCCCTCGGCAATGACCTATCGGGATATCGGATGATCGAAGAGGCTTCTGAGCTCATGGGACTGCAGGTCTACACGCCGGCGGGGATCTTCCTCGGAACGGTGAACAACCTGGTCATCGACCTGGACCAAAGAAAGGTGGATGGAGTTTTCGTAAGCGATACCAACCCCTTGCTGGTGGAGGATTCGAAGGCGGTGAACATACCCTATCGTTGGATTCAAGACATCGGCGATGTGATCATCCTCAAGTACTTCCCGAAGCGGGTGACAACCCGCAAGACCGGCAAGATCTGATCATCCGATCCGATATCTGCTTATGTATCTGGCGCATGGTCCAGTGAAGACGCTGCCCCGCATTCGCAGCACCATGGCGTCTAGATCCTCGCCCGCCACCTCGGACAGCTCCCGGTGCAACGCTTCAACTTTGAGGAAGAGCGAGTCCTTGCCCTTGACGTGGTATGTCTGTTGGCACTCATCCAGAGTGCGGAAGCGATCATTACCGACCAGGTTGTCCGCATGGGCCACGATACGCGCCTCCAGAGTGTGCGGCACGTAGTCACGTTCAGGGAGTCCTAGGTTCTTGGCCTCGGCCGCATCGATGCCAGCACCGACGTGACTCTCGATTATGCCTACGATCTCCTCCGAAAGTCCGAGGTCCCTGGCGATGTTCGCACCGGCCACCATATGATCGATGCGATGGGTGCGGGCCCTTCCGATATCATGCAACATGGCCCCAGCGCTCACCAGTTCCACGTCAGCATCGCAGCGGGCGGCGATCTCCATCGCCAGCGCCCTCACGGTGCAACAGTGTCGTATGACCCGGGGGCTGCATCCGGCCCGTATCAGCAGATCCATGCAGGCATCCTCATCGGGATATCTCGACAACCGTCTTCCCCCTCTCATTGGGCACGATCCTGAGCTTGCCCTCCATCTGTCGCCTCAGCCCCTCACCATCAGTAAAGCGATCCAGGAATATTGCCATGGCCGCTATCTCCGAATGTGGCTGATTGCCCACCGCCACATTTAGATCGGCCCGCTGGTACACTTCTGCGGGCACCTTCTCCGCACCCACCACCACCAGTAAAGGGCCCTCTGGTATCTTTGGGATGGCGTCATCGATGTGCATTCCGTACATGGTCAAGTGCACCACCGTGCCCTCGAAATCCATTAGCCTGCGTCGCCAATCGATGCCGGTTTCGATCGCGAAGTCACCACCGAAACGCTCCACAACGCTGCGTATGTTGGTCTCTAGGGGCCCGTCCTTGGTCGAGACCAATATCCCCTTGGCCCCCAGCGCCCTGGCGCTCAATGCCACATGCGTTGTGACCCTCTTGTCACGGCTGGGCCTATGACCCAGCCTCATGATCCAGAGATCTAACATCTATCACTCCTTGAGTGGCTCGATGCGATGTCCTCGATAATCAAGTTTGACCGAACGCTTGACCAAGCTCCTGAGCATTGTCGCCGTGATGCCGATCTCCTCGACCACATCCCCAGCGTAGCATCCCTTGGAACCTACCATCTTCACTATACGGACCTCCAGATCCACGAAGTCCTCCTCGGACATCATGGCCGCGGCCAGGACGTCACTTATCTCGTAGACCGGCCACTGGGCGTTGATATGGAAAGAAGTATAATAGGTATGATATGACTTCTCTGGTCTTTGACCCTCCGTTGATTGCCACCGGGTCTCTACCAGCTTCATCTTCTCGAAAAAAGTGATGGCTTTATGGCCATCGGCACCATACTTCTCCTCGATCTCCTTGGCCGTCTTCCATTCTAAGGTCACTTCCTTCAACACCTCCCGCTTGACCTTGGTGTCTACGGCCCTCAACATAGGGACAAGTTCTGAGGGTTCGTTAATGACCTTGATTCTATTCATACGCCTCCCTATTGTTTTAGCAAAATATAAATGTGTAGTAAGACCAAACTTAAAGTCTCGTTGATCATAGGCCGATTTCAGCCACCGTCGAACGGCCTGAGATCGGTCAGCATACGGCCCCCACTATTGACCTTTGTTCCCGACAATCTTTTAATCCATTTAGCGGATACCTTGGAACATGGCCAAGACCAAGGAGAAGCAGGTGTTCTACCAGTGCCTCCGATGCATGAAGACGTTCCGTACCGACGAGGAGGCTATCGCCTGCCACCGCGCCCCCATTCAAAGCTTCATAAAGGGACATGACAAGTGGCCCAAGCTTTCCATCCTGGGCAACCACCGCGGCTAGAGCAGCAATAACAGTACTGTCAATGGACCGACGATCATCAGGAAGTCATCGTCAACATAGGGGGAGCTGATCCTCTCTATCCCGATGGCGACCACGGTAGCTATCGTACTGACCGCAACCACCATCGGGCTCATCCCTATCCCTATCCATAGGAGCGCCAGAATTATCGTCATATACATTGCCGCAGGCAATAGCGGATACAGACGGCTGCCGCGCCGCCGTAGCTCCCCTATCAGGGGATCGACCAGCCCCATGCCGAATAGTACCGGGGCCGCCACCTCCAGTGGCGCCAGCAGCAAGGTGGCGGAGATCCCCACCGCCGCCCAAGCGGCCGCGGACACTTGTTGACGCTCGTAGCTCCGCATACCAACGATCGGGCGATCGGCTATCAGACGAAAGAGCTCAAAGATCAACGTTGCTATGAGTGCAATGATGACCAGCATGTCCCGGGGCAGGCCCATCACCTCCTCCGGGAAGGCGTAGTACAACAGGAACACCGGTGCACAAACGTGCACCACCCGCCTCAGCACGTGACCGCGGTCCATGCCCCCCGATGACGATAATGGCTATTAAGATTCAGGGAAAAGCGGTACCGCCCCAACGCCTACGGATGCCTCGGTGGAACAGTATGGCGCCCACCAGAAGAGCAACCAACACCAGGGCGATGCCCGCGATCGCATCGGTGCCCCCCACAGGTATGGTCATCGATAGGATGGTCAGGCAAAGGTTGGGTAAGAAGGCGATGCCGTAGAACCTTATCAGCACCCCAGGGTCGAACAGCGCCGAGTTGGGGTTCAGGCCGGTGAGGTAGGCAGTGGAGATGACCATGTACAGTGTGGTCACGTACAGCACCGGAAGCGCCACCCACAACATACCAGACTCGCCATTGAGGCTGGCGATGGCCGTGATGGTCATAGTGGATATCCCTGTGGTCAGCAGCAAGAAGGCTATCAACTTGGCGTTGATCGCCTGGGGCACGTCAACAGGCAAGGTCTCGAAATAATCCATGGTATCAGTGTTGACGATAAGGTTGTACGACGAGATGCCGAAGAAGCCAGCCATTGTAGCATAGAACACCACGTTCAGACCCAACGGTAGACCTAATATCCCATCTAGGTAATAGATCGTCAGACCCAGTATCACCAGGGGCAGAGCGAAGGCAAATAGCATCTTTCCTAGGGCACCACTGCGTATGAAGTCAGTGATCTCCTTGGCCACCAGGTGGCGGTATCGCCCCGCCCAGGCCAACCGGTCATCCACCCTATGATACAGTCCTCCGCGCACCCTGGTCCTTACCTCGGCCGTCTCACCCATGCCCATGATGCCGAATACCGAGAACACGGCAATGATGACCACTGAGACGACAAGATCGACCATGGCCTCTGGAGACCACGGATAAGGGGCGATGTGTGTCGCCAGCGACAATGTAGGCAGCAACGTGCCTATATCAGCCACCCCGGTGACGGTGGCCAAGACCAGGGCCAGGATCAAGCCGGAGACCAAGACCAGGAACACCGTACGAACGCGGACATACACCATGGATGCAAGGAAGCTCGATGACATACCGAACATGAACGATAGGAATAACGCCCCCATGGCCAGCGCCACCGAGGCTGCCGAGAATCCAGTGAACGGAATGGTAACCAGCAACCCCGCGGTGGCGGGGAGGATCATGAGTGCGGTATAGAACACCACATCATTCAGATACAGGGCCATATACATGGAGCGTAGGGGTATGGGCAATGTCTGGTGCAAGATGAACATCAGGTTGCTGCGGCCGCCAGAACGGTTGGCCAGCATCGAACCCAGCAGCCCTATGGCGCCTACGCTCATGCCATATATCAATGCCCCCACATGCACGAACGTGACCAACTCGTCCATCTCGACCAGGCCCTCATAGCGCCCCAGCACCAGTGCTGTGAACGCTGATGCCATGTACACGAACAACGGGCACACGAGGAAGAACCTAGGCGAGGAATAGGTCGCATGCATGCGGTACTCCTCAATCAACTTGAAGCGGAGTATGTCACGCATCATGGTCGACAGCCCTCATGAACGCCGTTTCCAACGTTTCCCCTCTAGCCTCCAGGTCGGCCATCCGATGATTGGCCACCACCCGGCCATGGTCCATGATGATCACCTCGTCGCACAGACGCTGAGCGATCTCAAGGATGTGGGAGCACATGAAGATGGTCACGCCCTCGGCCCTTAGCGACACCAGCAGCTCCCTGACCTTGCGCTGGTACAGCGGATCGAGATTGATGAACGGCTCGTCCAGGAACACCAGTCGGGGTCGGTGGATGAGGGCGGCGGCGATGAGCAGCTTCTGACGCATGCCCTTTGACAGATCACGACACAGGACATCCTCCGACCCTTGCAGGTCGAAGAAGGAGAACCAGTCGGCCGCCCGGGCATCGATGTCATCAAGGCCCCGCACCCGGCCCACGAACTGCAGGAACTCGCTGGCAGTCAGATAGCTAGGCGGGCTCTCGACCTCTGGTACGATGCCTACCATGGACCTCACCCCCAGCGGATCGACGGCGGGATCCATGCCTGCTACCACGGCCCCTCCAGAGGTGGCTCTCAGCTGGCCGGTCAGTATGCGGGTGAGCGTGGTCTTGCCAGCTCCGTTGGGGCCAAAGCAGCCGAAGAACGTGCCTTCGCCCACGGTGAACGAGACGTCATCCAGAGCCTGGCGCCCGTCGAAGTCCATGGAGAGGTGGCTCACCTCGATCACTGCCATGGTCAGGAATCACGTGAAGGGTAGATAAATCCTGCCGGGCCGTTCTCAAACCAGGTCATGGAGTGCGACACACCGTGTCACGACAATCATTATATCATAAAACACGATGATAGTTTTAAAAGAGGTGGCGCTATGGGACGAAAGAGTGCACTGACGGCCAAACTGGAGACCGAAGTGGGTCTCCTGGAGCGGCACGTGAACATGCTCAAGGCGATAAGGGAGAGCGGACCCATCGGCATCATCCGGCTCTCCGAGCTGCTGGCGTTCCCCCAGCACAAGGTACGCTACTCGCTACGCATATTGGAGCAGGAGGGGCTGATACTGCCCTCGCCCGAAGGGGCAGTGATAACCGAGGACTATGAGGAGTTCATGGCACACCTGCGAGAGTTCTTGGACAGCATGGACCAATCCATCATACAGATACGCTCCAACCTCGATTGACGACGGCAAACTTTCAAATAATATGGGATGTTTCTCCCGAACACAGGCCGTCGTAGCTCAGTTGGTAGAGCGTGTGACTGTTAATCACAAGGTCAGCGGTTCGAGCCCGTTCGACGGCGCCATTCCTTCCTTCTGATCACGGATCATCACCAGCATCATCTTGAAATCATCCACCGCCGTCACTGCGTGGGGTATGTTGGCCGGCATTACCAGCATCTCCCCCGTCACCACGGAATAGGGTTCGTCGCCGATGGTCACCTCGGCCTGGCCATCCACCACGATGATCATGGCATCAAAAGGAGCGGTGTGCTCGCTGAGCCCCTGTCCCGCCCCGAAGGCGAACATGGTCACTGTGCCCACCTTCTTGTCGATCAGCGTCCGGCTCACGATGGAGCCTTCCTGGTATGCGGTGAGCGAACTGAGTTCGAACACCCTACTTATCAGCGATCCATTGTCTCCTGTCATTTCCTACCCTCTATTAGAAAGTTCAAAACCGTTCGTGCATCTTCAACCGTCCTCCGAAATTTACCCATTCAGGACACCCCGAATGGCATTCGGTTCCTGATTCATCGCGGTCCGCTCCATCATCAAAGATGACGAAGTCTTACGTCCACTCATACAGGCGTTTAACGTCTCCGGCGAACTGACGGCGACGGCCTTGAGATTGAGGGCGGCGTTGAGATCCCGATCCGCCTCAAACCCGCAGAACTCGCATCTGTAAACCCGTTGCGATAAGGGCATTTCATCCTTTACCGCACCGCAATTGGAGCAACGCTTCGTTGATGGATAGAACATATCCGCTTCAATGATCGTTGCCCCATACCATTCGGCCTTGTACTTCAATCGTCTCAGGAATTCCCCGAACGACGAATCCGAGATCGCTTTCGCCAGACAGTGGTTCTTCAGCATTCCGTTGACGTTCAACGACTCGACCACGAGTGCTGACTTGCTTTTCGCCAGCTCCGTCGTGGCCTTGTGCATCGCGTCCTTCCGGATGCTCGATATCTTCAAATGCTGTCTGGCCAGTTTTCGTACCACCTTCTTACGATTATGACTTCCTTTCTTCTTCCTGCTGACCTCCTTCTGGAGGCTCTTCAACTTCCTCTCATGAACCTTCAATGCCCTCGGATTCTCGATGAACGTTCCATCGCTCACAACCGCCAGACGAGAGATGCCCAGATCGATGCCCACGACCTCTCCATCGATCTCAGGGGCTTCGATCTCCTCTTCAACGCCAATGGATACGAACCATCTGCCCGCCTGTTCCGAGACAGTGGTTGACAACACACGAGTGTCGGTCGGGAGGTGCCCTTTCTCCTTGAGCCTGATCTTCCCGAGCCTCGGAAGCTGTATCCTATCATCATGCGCTTTGATGGAACCGGTCAAACGGAAACTCCCGATTCGGTTCTTCCTTGACTTGAATCTGGGGTGACCCGCCCTCTTCTCGAAGAAGTTCTTGTAGGCGACGTCCAGATCGCGTAGCGCTTCTTGAGGGGCGCATTTCGAAACCTCGTACATCCAGGAGAGCCCACCCTGTTTAAGAACGACCAGTTCCTTGTGCAGGTCTATTGCCGTGGGGGTCTTGATGTGTGGAACCGGCAATTGGTTCATCCGATACACTTCCTCTTTTCGCTGGATCCCCCAATTGTAAGCGAACCTGGCTGCCCCGCAATGCTTCATCAGGTTCGTCTTCTGGACGTTGTTCGGGTCCAGTTCCGTCCTGTATGCGCGTTTAATCAACATCCTTGGTCGCCTCCAGCGCCCGCTTGGCCCGGTTCTTCGCCGACCGCTTGCCGTAGAGCCTGGCACAGAAACTCGTCAGGACATCCAGCATGTCTTGGACCAGATCATCGTCACATTCAGCTTGATTTATAATCAGCAACTGTCGGTCGGCGGCCACCAAAGACGCCGAGACGAACTCTGCTCCAAATCGAGCAAGACGATCGCGATGTTCGACGACTATGATTGAAATGGACGGGTCGGCGAGGATCTTCAACAACTTTTTGCGATGCCCGTTTAGCCCCGACCCGACCTCTTGTACTTCCTGGACCACCTTCAGACCGTGGATGGCAGCGTAATCACGTAAGCGTTGCATCTGTCGCTCCAAATCGTTTTTCTGATCGGATGATGAAACCCTCCCGTACAGGACTGCGTTGTTCGTCTTGGTGGGTAATTCGTGGACGAGTATGGTCCCGGTCGGCAACTGTTCGGTCGGTCGCGGGAATTTACCGGAACGATACAGGCGATAAGCCGTCTTGTAATCTATGCCCTGTTTCCGCGCCCAATCAGCTAATTTCATATTGCCTCCTAACTATGTGTGGTATCATTTGGTATTAAACCTTTCTACTGTTGGCCACCTTTCCGTCGATGATACCCTATGGCATCCACGGGACAGACATCCACGCAGCTCCCGCACTGCAGGCACAGACCCAGCTCGATGCTGGCCTTGCCATCCGCCACTATTGCGCAGCGATTGGGGCAGACCGTCTGGCATTTCCCACATCCCACGCATCGATCGGTGTCCACCCTATTGCCCCACAAGGCCCAACGTGACAACCAGGACTGGATCATGCCGAATGGGCACATCGATGAATGGAATAGCGACTCGTGTGCGAACAGCGATACGGTGACCGCGATCGCCACCAACAGTGGCAGCAGGGGCAGCTTCAGATGCAGTGTCTGGACAGACACAAGGGCCCCGAAGAACACCACTAACGATAAGGCTTGCAGCCACGGCACCCTGGTCCTCAAGGGCCTCGATGGCTTCTTAATACCCATCCTATCCCGGAGGGATGAGATCCCGTCCATGATCAGCGACATCGGACACACCCAACCGCAGTACAGGCGAGACAACGCTACCGAAGCTATTGCGAATACCACGAAGGTGCCTATCCACAGCAGCAGGTTTCCATGCAATATGATCCAGACCAGAGCCACCAGGGACAGAGCCCTGGTGAATATCTTCAGTATGCGATGACCTCCTTTCATATTATCAAGCCTCCAGGAGCCTGCAGAGCAATCCCATGACCGGAGCCTGCCCCTCGCTGAGGGGATGGGCGCATCCCCCCGCCCTCCACTCCAGCACCATCATTCGCAGACCGCCCATGAACAGGGTGGCGAAGGCCTCCGGATCCAGGTCGGTGGTGATGCGGAGTCGTCGCTGGCCGTCACGGACCACCGTGGCGATGAGTGCATGGGTCGCTCTCCGATGGCGGTCGAACGCCTCCCTCACCCCCGGGAACTCCCTAAGCAGGTTCTCGTTGAACATCACAGCTGCCAGAGCTGGCCTTTGCTCGAAAGACTCGACCCGGGCGGTCATGATCGCCTCCAGCTCGAGCACCGCATCGCCCTGGGGGCGACGGACAGGCTTGCGGAAGAGTCGCTCGGTCAACACGTTCATCATGTCCTCCTTGCTGGTGAAGTGTCGGTAGATGGCGGCATCGGATATGCCGATGCGCCCCCCGATGTTCCTCACCGTCAGGCGGTGAACGCCCTCCTCGGCCAGGATGTCGATGACCGCATTCAATATATCCTCGACCCGCTCCGCGCCACTCTTTCTCATTGAATAAAGTTAGTAAACGCTAACTAATAAACATACCGGTCTCGATCGGCAGCGGACCAGGGAGCAATCCCTTTATACGAGATTTTGATATTACCAACGCCCAGTGGGCCCGTAGCTTAGTTCGGCGGAGCGTTCGGCTCATAACCGAATGGTCGCAGGTTCAAATCCTGCCGGGCCCACCAGCTTCTCTCATGGCACGAAGAGCATCTCATGCTTAAGTCGATCATAGGGAGACATCCATCATATCTCAGCGGACCCGGAGATTACGAATGACCAAATTATAGAACGAGAGCGATGACGGCATCCATTAATATCCATCAGGTCGATGGGTCGAAGGGAAGATGAACGTCAT
>JAUVWO010000076.1 GCA_030604065.1 Methanomassiliicoccales archaeon
CCGTCTCCTCGGCCAAGGGGGCCACCAAGATGGCCATGGTCAGAGCCAGAGGGTCCGCGGTCCTCTGAAACATGCACCCATCCTCGAACCAGGGTGACTTCAGGATCTCCGACGCCACCATCTCCAAGGCCAGGGCGATCAGCACCGCCATGACCGCCCCGAACATGAAGCACCCGAGTATGACCCGCCACGGCTCGCATCGGGTACGAGAGGCGGCCCGCATCCACACCAGATAGACCAGTGAAGGCAGGAACGCTGTCAGCAACAGCACGATCGCCCAGGCGGTCTGATCCATGGGTGTGCATCACCTAGGTGGTTGAAAAAATGTGATGCCCTATGGGCAAAAATGAAGGGTAAGGAGGTTTCAGGTTTCCCCTACCGAACCGACTCATACAGTAATGGCGTCGTTCGGACACTCATCGGCACATGCACCGCAATCCACACAGTCGTCCGAGACCACAGCGATGCCGTCCTCAATGGTTATGGCATCCTGGGGACAGACTTCCTCGCAAGCTCCGCAGCCGAGACACTCTTCAACTTTGATTTCCGCAACCATTTGGTTACCTCGGCTCCCCGAACAGGATTGATGTATATCAATATATTGAATCAACCTCCACCATCTGCACTTCACTGGCCCACGGCGCAGGGTTAAGTAATCCATCATTGATAACTGATGTACATGGAGTACATCTGCGGCCGCATGATGTTGGACGGCGAGTTCGTAGCGGGCCACGTCGGCATCGAGGATGGTGAGGTGATCGAAGTTGGTGCAGGGACTGTGTCCGACCCCATTGTAGAGGGAATTATAATGCCGACAATGGTCGATGCTCACACCCACTTGGCCGACCATTTCATAGGCCTCCCTGGAGGCATGCCGCTATCTGACCTGGTCGCGCCGCCGGACGGGCTCAAGCATCGTATGCTGCGGGACTGCCATCCAGCCATGCTCGACCAAAGTCTGAGACTGATGGTCGATCATATGTTTCAAAGAGGGGTTTCGCGGTTCATCGACTTCCGTGAGTGCGGGGCCGATGGATCACGAGCCTTGGCCCAGATCGACGGACCGGCCGCGCCGATCATCATGGGTAGGCCTGATGGGCTACGCTTCGACCCAGATGAACTGGATGCCATACTGCGATACGCCGATGGTATCGGCATATCGGCGGTGTCCGACTGGGAAGAAGAGGAATTGATGGCGCTCAGCGATCACGTGCGATCGAAAGGATGCAGGTTGGCGCTCCATGCTAGCGAAGCGGTGAGAGAGGATATCGATCTCATCCTGGACCTGCGACCCGATCATCTAGTGCACATGACCATGGCCACTGACCTCGATCTCGAGCTGTGCGCCTCTCATGGAATTCCAATAGTGGTCTGTCCAAGGTCCAACATGTTCTTTGGTATCATGCCCCCGCTGCGCCGAATGCTAGAAGCGGAGGTGGAGCTAGCCCTTGGCACAGATAACGCCATGGTGGCCCTGCCGGACATGCTTACCGAGGTGGAGTTTGCCGCTCGCCTATTATTGCTGCAGGGAGCAAGGGACCTTTCCCAGATACTGCGCATGGGCTGGAGCATCGGTCGAAACGTTTTAATCGACCAAACTCCCATGAATATCGAAGAAGGATGCCCCTGCGACCTCATGGTCCTGCAGGATCAAGGAGGGGATGCCGTCACCGATCTCACCCTTCGCAGCGGCGGAGGCTCGGTACTGATGGTGTCGGTGGGGGGTCGCGAATGGAGGTCGGATCAATTATGTTCAAGAAAATTCTGATACCCACGGACGGCAGCGAATACACCAAGAGCGCCATTAAGGCCGGGCTGGAGCTGGCTAAAGCCTGCGGAGGGGATGTCATGACCATGTATGTGGTCGACCAGACGGCGTTCGTCAACTTCCCTATGGACTCCACCATTGTGAGCGTCTATTCCCTTCTCGAGGAGGAAGGGAGAGGGGCAGTTGCCTACGTAGAGACAGAAGGGAATAAGATAGGTATCAAAGTCCAAACCCTCATCGAAGAGGGTTCCCCCGTGAAGAACATAGTAGAGAAATCGAAGAACTACGACCTGATAGTGATGGGTTCCCTTGGCCGCACCGGGGTCTCCAAGCTCCTGCTGGGAAGCGTGGCCGAAAAGGTCCTCCGGCATGCCAACTGCCCCGTCATGGTGGTCAGGGCGCCGGATGAACAAGAGAACGAATGATGAACTTCGATCAAGGATGGTAGCGCTTTGACAACAGTTAACGAAGTGATGACAACGAACCCCATTGTCGCGGAGGTGCCTGGTACCAGGAACGAAGTCCTCAAGATAATGATCAAGCACAACCTCACCGGCCTTCCAGTGGTCAGAAGGAACGACGGCGCCCTGGCCGGAATGATCTCCAGGGTGGACATATTCAAGAAGCCGGAGGAAGAACAACTGGCAATGATTATGAATCGGTGCGTGAGCGTCATCGGCCCAGATGCCAGCGTGGAAGAGGCCGCAGCTATGTTCATGGACCAGAACGTTCGTCATCTCCAAGTGGTCGAAGAGGGCCATCTGGTAGGCATCTTGACCCCCACCAATCTTTTAGAGGAAGTTGAGCGCCGCGACATCAAGACTCCGGTAGAAGATATGATCCGGCAGACCTGTGTGCCAATCTACCCAGAATCGCCTCTGGCGGTAGCCCTGACCACCATCAAGGTGAGCGGGGTGTTCGCGTTGCCGGTGCTGGATGACACTGGTAGGCTGGTCGGCATCATCACCGATAGGGACATCTTCAACAAGACCAACATCGATGGCAACTTAGCCATGGCCGAGCTGGGGATCGGCCACGACGAGGACGAGTGGTCATGGGATGGCCTGCACACTGTGATGAAGCTATGGTATGAGGTCTCAAAGATCGAGCTGCCCAAGGTTCCAGTGCGTGATATCATGATCCGTGAGCCAGTGACCCTTTTCAAGCGTTCATCGGTCTCCGAGGCCGCAAGGATAATGAGGAAGAGGGACTTCGGTCAGTTGCCGGTGCGCGATTCCAAGGACAAGCTCCTGGCGATGGTCTACGACAGCGACGTCATCACAGTTCTCGCCCGGAAGTGAGACCGAGGTATTGGCATGGACATCGGCGACATCCTCGCTCTCTGCAAGAGAAGGGGTTTCATCTGGCCATCTTACGAAATATACGGTGGAGTGGCCGGCATGTACGATTACGGCCCCAACGGCACCGCCATGAAGAACGACATCATTGGATCATGGAGGCGACTCTATCTCATTGGTGAGGGCTTCGTGGAGATCGACTCCAACACAATAGGCCCGGAAGCGGTATTCAAGGCATCCGGCCACTTGGACGAGTTCTCGGATGCCATCGTCACCTGCCAAGGATGCGAACAGTCCTTTCGCGCCGATCATCTGGTTGATGGGATGCATCCCAATCCCGACTCATTGTCGCTTGACGAGTTGCAGGCGGTACTCATTGAGAATGGTGTAGTCTGTCCCGACTGCAATGGGAAGCTATCCGACGTAGGTGAGTTCAACCTCATGTTCAAGACCGTCATCGGGCCCGGGTCGGGTCGTGTCGGTTACCTCAGGCCAGAGACTGCTCAGGGCATATTCGTCAACTACCCCAACCTATTATGGTTCGTGAGAGGGCGGCTGCCGTTCGGCACCATTCAGGTCGGAAAGGGATATAGGAATGAGATCTCTCCTCGTCAAGGCGTCATACGGCTGCGCGAGTTCAATATGATGGAAGCGGAGCTGTTCATCGACCCCAAGGACAAGACCTGGCCTCGGTTCGATGACATCGCCGATCAGAAGCTGTCCCTGGTACCGCAGGACGGCATCGAAAGGACCGTGACCGTCAAGGAAGCGGTGGAGGAGGGCATCATCGCCAACCAGGCGCTGGCATACTTCGTATGGCTCACCAGGCGATTCTTGGTGGGGGTCGGTGTGGACCCATCCCGACTTCGCTTCCGACAACACCTGAGTACCGAGATGGCGCATTACGCCTGCGATTGCTGGGATGCCGAGGTGGAGCTTGCCATTGGTTGGACCGAGATCGTCGGCATCGCCGATCGGGGCTGCTGGGACCTCTCCAGTCACGCCGATCACTCGAAGACCGATATGTCGTTCTTTCGTAAGTTCGATGAACCAGTGGAGATGGAGGTGGATCGGATACGGGTCAACTTCAAGTCATTGGGACCAAGGTTCAAGGGTCAGGCCAAATCCATCGCCACTGCGCTGGAGGCGGGCGATCCGTCAGATGTCATCGATGGCATCATCACCGTGACCGTGGACGGAGTGGACCACAAGGTGAACAGTGACTGCTTCGAGGTCATCCGAGTACGGGATAAGGTCACTGGGGAGCGATTCATCCCCCACATCATCGAACCATCCTATGGCCTGGACCGCATCATCTACACCTGCTTGGAGCATGCGTACTGCAAGGACGGCGAAGGCTACATCGCCCTTAAGCTAGCACCCTCTGTAGCCCCGATCAAGGTGGGCGTATTCCCACTCATGGGCAAGGACGGTCTGGACGATATGGCACAGGATATCGACCGCTCACTGCGCGATCTTGGCATCCGGACCAGTTATGACGACTCGGGCTCCATAGGCAGGCGCTACGCCCGCATGGATGAGGTTGGCACACCCTGGTGTGTGACCGTGGACTATGACTCCCTTCAAGACGGTACCGTCACCATCCGATATCGAGATACCAAGGAGCAGACCCGCATCCCCTCGTCCGATGTCCCCTCGAGGGTGTCGACCATGTTAAGAGAAGGACTCTTGACCTGGGCCGACCCTCTCTCTATCAATAAATGAGCCTCCAATTCCCGGCGCATGGAACTTTGTTGCAAGGGCATCTTTGCGTCCAGACATGGTATATCAATCTTGCCCCCATCTCGGAAGACATCCATTAAGGTGCCCCGCAAGGTTTTAAATCGCATCCCTTATAATGGGTAAGTGGAGGTGAACAGATGGGAGTAAATGATTTTGAGGGCATCAGGAAACGTGAGATCCTAAGGGCCCAGATAGACTCTCGATCTGTCGGCGACCTCATGGAGAAGAATTTCAGGACCGTCGGAGAAGGAGACGCCCTGGACACCATCCTCCCAATAATGAGATCCGCCAGGCAGCACGAGATCCCAGTGTGTTCGAACGAAAAACGTCTCCAAGGCGTGATCAGTCTAGGGGCGCTATTGAAGCGGAAGAACCTATCTGTAAGCGCCAAGGCAAACTCCGTCACGGACCGCAGCCCTGATGTGGATCCAGATACCACGATCACCAAAGTGTCCGAGATGTTCGTCGCCACCGGATTCCGGGAGATCCCGGTCACCGATGGGGGCAAGGTGGTCGGAATGATCACCCGGGAGCACGTCATCAGCACGATGCCGGAGGTCAGCGACCTTCGCACCGTGCCTGTGGGCGAGGTCATGACCCATGACGTGGTGACCGTGGACAACGATGACGAGGTGGAGCACGCACTGACCCTTATGAGGGACCTAGAGGTGCGATCGATCCCGGTCATCGAAGACGGCCATGTGATAGGGATGCTGGGCATCAAGGACGTGGTCTCCTACAACTGGCACCGCGAGGGTCGCCAGACCGTGGGCGAATTGGTGGGCTACAGCCAGCCGATCAAGCTCAAAGTGAGCTCCATATCGGTGGACAACGTCTACATGGTGAGCCCAGAGACCAAGCTGGAGGACGCCGTCTCCCTTATGGTGGACAACCAGGTGTCGTCACTGCCGGTGGTGGAAGGCGAAGAGCTGGTTGGCATCGTGACCAAGTATGATATCATTGAGCTCATAGCCTCGTTCCGGGAGCGGGACATGGTCTATGTGCAGATCACCGGGGTCGAGGAGAACGACCGCCAGCACATGTTGGACATGGAGAACGAGATACGCGGTTATATGCAGACCATCGCCAAGATAACCAGGCCGCTGCTGGTCAACATCCACGTGAGCAAGTACAACAGCTCTGGCAACACGGCCAAGTATTCACTCAATGGAAGGCTGTTCACCGAGAGGAAATTGTTCCGGGCCAAAGCGGTGGAGTGGAACATCATCAAGGCCACCGAGACGCTAATGGACCGCCTGGAAAGGATGGTGAAGGAACACAAGGCGGAGATAGTCGACATGCGCAAGAGGAGGGGGCGCTGACCCCCTCACCAAACACATTTCCCCGATCCCGTATTAAGTGATGTGTCAGCCAGCGGTGTTTAACCGAAATCCTTTTTATAACATTCCCAGTTCCCCTTTTGTCATGACCCAATACGACCCTGTCCCCACCGAGAGAAAGTGGCAGGCCAAGTGGAACGAGTGGGAGATATACCGGTTCGACCCCCTATCGGAGGCGCCAGTGTATTCCATCGACAATCCGCCACGATATACGTCGGGTTCACTCCACCTGGGCCACGCCACTGGTTACTCAATGATCGACTTCGCCGCCAGGTACCACAGGATGCAGGGATACAACATCCTCTTCCCCCTGTGCTTCGACGTCAACGGGACCCCTATAGAGGTCAAGGTCGAGAAGAAACACGGCATCTCCAAGCTTGACACTCCTCGTCAGGAGTATGTTCGCCTTTGCCGGGAGTTCGCCAACTCGTTCATCGATGAGATGAGGCATCACTTCGAGATACTGGGCGAGAGCATGGACCCTTCCGTCTACTATCAGACCGACTCACCCAACTACCGGCGCCTGACCCAGATCAGCTTCCTACGACTGCTGAGGGACGACTTGGCCTACAAGGGGACGTTCCCGGTCAACTGGTGCCCCAGTTGCATGACCGCCTTGGCCGATGCAGAGGTCGAACATCGGGACAACGTCACCAAGCTCAACTACATCAAGTTCTACATAGAAGGCACCGACGAGTTCGTGGACATCGCCACCACCAGGCCGGAGCTGTTGTGCACCTGCCAGACCGTGGCCGTGCATCCGGACAGTGAGACGGAAGCGCATCTCCTGGAGAAAGAGCTGGTCACCCCCCTGTACGGGAAGAGGATCAAGGTCATCTCCGATCCCAAGGTCGATCCCGAGTACGGCACCGGCAGGGTCATGATATGCACCATCGGGGACAAGGATGACCTAGAGTGGGTGATGAAGTACGACCTGCCGCTGGAAAAGGGCATCGACGAGATGGGGCGCATGACCGCCCTGGCCGGCAAGTACGAGGGCATGACGGTGATCGAAGCACGCCAGGCGGCCATCGAGGACCTCAGAGAGCAGGACCTATTGTTGAAACAGGAAAAGGTGCCCCAGAGCGTCTCCATATGCTGGCGATGCCACTCGCCGGTCGAGTTCCTGCAGGTCCCCCAATGGTTCGTGCGGATACTTGACTTCAAA
>JAUVWO010000121.1 GCA_030604065.1 Methanomassiliicoccales archaeon
CAGGATGGTGGATCGGTATCGATCAGCCAGGGCCTTGCCTATTTGATTGAACATATCGATGGCAACCTTTTCTGGGAGATGGGATAGTACATTGTCCAGACCCCCCTCTCGCTCTAGGTCATCTAACACATCGTCGGGCAGGTTGGCATCCTGTATGCACTTGCACCGGTCAATGTTCAATTGCTCCATGCTAACGGTAATACGGTGGCAGGTATTTCAATCTTTTTTGAAATCCCAATCTTTATGTAGGAGAGAATCGATGCTATATCAAAATAAATTGAAATACCGAGTGGTGTTAATGGATCTGATAATGATGATGATTGAAGCACGGGTATCTGGATGGGATAGTCTTGTGAGCTATCTGGCCGAACACACAGTTACCTGTTTGGTACCAGCCTTCTTCATCGCTGGGGCCATCGCGGCGTTCATCAAGAAGGATGCCATACTCAGATACTTCGGCCCCAATGTGGAGCGTTGGAAGTCCTTCAGCCTGGCGTCGGTATCGGGAATCGTCCTGGCGGTATGCTCCTGTACCATACTGCCACTGTTCGCTGGCATATATAAGAAGGGCAGTGGGTTGGGTCCGGCGGTTGCGTTCCTGTTCTCAGGACCGGGCATCAATCTGTTGGCTATAGTTTATACCGCCACCATCCTAGGCTACGATATCGGCCTGGCTCGGGCGTTCTTCGCCATCATCGGGGCGTTCGTTATCGGCCTGACCATGGTCTGGCTGTTCCGATCGCACGACCGGGAGCTGATGAACGGGGTCGAACCGTTCCTGATCACGACCGCCGATAACCGTTCCCGTTATCAGGTCATCGGTTTCTTTGTCGCCCTGGTGGCCATCCTGATCATCGCCGCATCCCAGCTGTCCCTGGAGATCAGGGCCGTTGCGGTGGCGGTGCTGGTGGGCGCGGTGATGATGATGTGGCGCTGGTTCAAGAGGGATGAGCTGAATGAGTGGGGATGGGAGACATGGGACCTATCCAAGAAGATCATCCCGGTACTGCTGGCTGGTACATTCCTTGTGGGCGTGATCGCATATTTCCTGCCCCCGGAGACGTTCCAGCCCTATCTTGGTGGCGAATCGCTAGCTTCGGTGCTGCTAGCTTCCATATTGGGGACCATACTGTACATGCCGACCCTGCTCGAGGTGCCCATAATCGGGACCACGTTCGGATACCTGGATGGTATGATGGGTTCGGGTCCGGCGTTGGCACTGCTGCTCTCGGGTCCCACGGTGAGTCTTCCTAGCATAGTGGTCCTGTATCGCATCATGGGCGGACGAAAGACGATAGCATACATGATGGGGGTCATAGTCTACGCCACCGTGGCCGGGTTGATATACGGGTACATTGTTTGAAGGTGATGATATGGCTAAGGGAACCTGCAGTTGCGGATGCTCCGCGACCCCGGAGAGGACGATCTTCGCCTGCGCTGGAGCCTCCAATGTGGGGCAGGTCAGCAATGCGGCGGCGGTTTGGTTGGTGGATGAAGGCTTTGGTAGACTTTCGTGTACGGCGTTGTTCGCCATCGGCAAGGGGGCCGTTGACCGAGCCCAGTCTGGATACGTGATGGTCATAGATGGCTGTTCCCAGGCCTGTGCCCGAGAGGTGCTGAAGGCACGAGGGATCGAGCCTGATGATCACATCATGATAACTGATATGGGGTTCATTAAGAACCATTCGCTAGGTGTGGATGAGTCCATGGTGGATGCAGTGTCTGATAAGGCATGGGGCGCCCTCCATCCAGAGGGCGGGGCATGAGAGCTCAATGAGCGTCGACGTAACATTGCCGTTTCCAAAAGGCCGAGGGGCCGATCGTCGTCTGTTGCAGGGGCGAGCTTCACTGGATTCGAGGGGTGTGGGAGAGGAGGGGCGTTGATGGGTAGATTCTGTAAGGGCCCCCCTGAGGACATGGTTAGACTATTGGTGGGCGGCAAGAGCATCGCCATGGCCCATATGGGGCGCATCGTGGAGAAGGTCCAAATCATAAGGTTGCAGGACGAGATCAAACTGTCGTACGAGCTCATGCGCCTAGCGAAGGCGTTCAATTATCTGCCATCCACGGCGGAGGGGCAATATCGGCAAGCAATATTAGAGTACTACAAGGAGGTGACAGGAACATGAGGATCGAGGTTCTCGGAACCGGATGCGCCAAGTGCAAAAGGCTGATGAAGAACGTAGAGAAGGCGGCGGCCGAGTCCGGTGTGGATGTGGAGGTGGTGAAGATCGAGGAGCTTGACGTCATCATCTCTAGAGGGATAATGATGACACCAGCCCTGGCGATCGAAGGTGAGGTCCGGGCCATGGGCCGGGTGCTGGGGGTCAAGGAGATCATCGAAATGATGAAAGGATCATGAGATTGGTGCGACCGCCGGGATTTGAACCCGGGCTTAAGGCTTGGGAAGCCTCAGTCCTAACCACTAGACTACGGTCGCGCTGGCAAACCCTATCAAGAATGTGATATTAAATCTTTTCACGCTGGGAATCAGAGCCCTATCATGCCAGTCAGTATCAGAACTATGCATGGATGCTGTATCAGGACAGTGGTGCCCAGAATCCCGATGCCTGCCTACACTGCATATGCGGTTCTTATTGGAATCTGAAATCTTCAACTTTTCTGGAATACAGGGATCGGTCTGCTCTTGACTATTTAACCACTTAAATACGGTTCTCTGGTGCTATTTAAGGGGAAGTGGTTTATACGTATTCTTGCATGTAGAATACATGGGAACGATCTTCTACATGGAGCGCAACGGACGGAGGTACGCGTACGAGGCCACGTCCAAACGTGTTCCGGGTAGGAAGAACCCGAAGACCGAGAACGTATATCTGGGTCGGGTGGATCCGGAGACCGGTGAGATCATTCCTAAGATGGTTCGCAAAGAGCCCCGAGTGGACGTCGCTAAGCTCTACGGTTCAGTGCACCTGTTGGACGAGGTGCAGAGGAGGATCGGGGTTTTAGACGATCTGGAGGCATCATTCCCGACGATCGGCGACAAGATACTGGGCGCGTCGATGTCCCAGGTCATCGATCCGACCTCGTTCGACGACATCCATTACGTCGTCGAGGGATCGATCATCATGGAGCGATTGTCGCTCAAGGG
>JAUVWO010000100.1 GCA_030604065.1 Methanomassiliicoccales archaeon
ATAAGAACGTTGCCAACCCAGTAGGAAACTTTATTCTCGATCGTAGAATATACGCTTATGTGGCAATATTCTACCATGAGAGGATGCTGCAACATTTTCAATGGCCCGGTCATCCCGAGTCTCCAGAGCGCCTTCAGGGGATCGTTGATTCGTTGATCCGTAATGGGGAGTGGGACATGGTCGAGCCAATGCCCCCCTGCTCTGAGGCGGACCTGCTGTCTGTGCATACGGAGCCCCATCTACGCCATATGCGCGAGGGAGGGGAACTCATGCTGGATCCGGATACCTATCTGAGGCCGGAGACCTACGATATTGCTAAACTGGCCGCTGGATGTGCAATGGGCGCGGCCCGATACTCGTTGGAGGAGGGCGAGCCGAGCCTGGCTTTGGTGAGGCCTCCTGGGCACCATGCTGGCCCTGGGTACTGGGGAGGGTTCTGCTATTTCAACAATGTCGCGATCGCTGCCCAAAGGTCGGGTGCCGGCAGGGTGGCGATCATAGACCTCGATGCCCACCATGGCAATGGTACCATGGACATATTCTACGAGCGAGACGACGTCCTGTTCGCGTCGTTCCATGAGTATGACATATATCCTCACAGGGGACGGTCGGACGAGGTCGGCCATTGCGCCGGCGAAGGGTACTCGGTCAACGTACCGTTCTTGATGGGGGCCGGGGACAATTCATACCTCTATGGTTGGAATGAGCTGATGATGCCATTGGTGAAACAGTTCGATCCCGACCTAGTGGTGGTGTCTTTGGGCATCGATGCCCATTATCGGGATTCCCAGACCTATCTCATGGTCACCACCAATGGATACATGGAGATTCTCAGACGATTGATGTCCATCGTTGACGGGCGGGTGGCGATGGTGCTGGAGGGAGGCTATAACATTCCTGCCGCAAGCGACGTCCTCTGCTGCGCATATGCCCACGCTCGGGGAAGGAGGTATGAACCAGCTTTCATTGAGAATGAGGAGCGTGGTGTCACGGGCAAAGCTGTCGTGGATTCCACTGTTTCGATACTCCGTCAGTACTGGGACCTGTAACTCCTTTTCGGGAAAGGGTAATGAACTCCGACCGGCATAACCGATCCAAGAGGAGCGTGGAGTGCCATGGTAAAGGTCGGAATCAACGGTTATGGAACCATAGGCAAGCGGATCGCGGACGCGGTCAAGCTGCAGGATGACATGGAGCTCATTGGGGCCACCAAGACCCGGCCTAGCTATGAGGCGAGGATGGCGGTGGAGCACGGCATCCCCCTGTACGCGGCCAAGGACGCCGAGGTCTTTGAGGCTGCTGGTATAAAGATGGAGGGGACCCTCGACGACCTGCTGGCGCAGGTGGACATCGTGGTAGATTGCACCCCGGGGGGTGTGGGTGCCCAGTATCGAGATGTGTACAAGGGGGCAGGGGTCAAGGCCATATTCCAGGGTGGTGAGGACCATGTTACCGCTGGCATATCATTCAACGCCATGGCCAACTATCGCGATGCGTATGGTGCAGATCTCGTCAGGGTTGTGAGTTGCAATACTACCGGCCTTATCCGGACCCTGTATCCATTGACCCAGGCATTCGGGGTGGATAATGTGTTCGCCTCGCTGATCCGGCGATCGGTCGACCCGCCAGCATCCAAAGGGTCGGGTGTGAACTTCATCGAACCTTCGCTCAAGCTGCCCACCCATCACGGGCCAGATGTGAAGACCGTCCTGAGTGACATCAGCATTCAGACCATGGCGGTGAAGGTGCCCACCACCCTGATGCATGTTCATTGCATCAACGTGAAGCTGTCCCGCCCCGCGACCAAGGACGAGGTGCTCGAGGTCTGGTCCCGCACTCCAAGGGTGAGATTCGTCAGGGGTGGCGATGGGGTCAGATCCTCGGCGCAGATAATGGACATGGCCAGAGATCTGGGCACGCGCCGCGGCGACATGATGGACATCGTGGTCTGGGAGGATGGCGTCAGCGTTATCGATCGCAACCTGTACTACTATCAGGCGATACACCAGGAGAGCGATGTAGTACCTGAGATCGTGGACTGCATCCGGTCCATGTGCAAGCTGCAGGACGGTGCCGCCTCATCCATGGCCAAGACCAATGCCACCCTTGGGCTCAAGGGATGAGTCTCTAGGGGCATCATATAATCTGTACGCCCAAGAAAAAGAACCCCACTGAGCTCAAATTATAGAGGTCGTAACCATAAAATCTTGTGGGCGGCATAGGTATGAGTGATGGAGAGGTCGGTCGCCATCCGATTGGGCATCATCCTATTCGGGGTGGCGTTGATGGTCATTGTAATGCTGGTTGGTTACTGGTCAGGTCATCTCACACTGATCGACCTGGTCATTGCCACAGTGGTGATCAGTATAGTCACCGAGGTGCTTCTAGAGCGGGTAGGGGTTCTGTGAGTCGCAGTCAGCATCGTTATATAACCGGGCCACTCATGAATAAGGGGGGATTGAAAATGAGCAAGGAAACCAACATCCTGGTACAGCGCTCGTTAGTGCTTGGCTATGCAGTGGTGGTCGACAAGAAGACCTGTGAGGTCCTTGCCAGGCCCATGACCGAGTATGGTCTGGACGGTTCCTTCGGTTGCGATGTAGAGGAGGGCGAGAAGGTCATCGGTGTGCTGCCAGCCATCCCAGGCACGGAGGAGATATACGCCGTGGACGTGGAGAACGAGGAGGAGTGCGTCATCGGTTACGAGTATCCTGGCCGTGAGTGCCCCGACTGGCAGATAATGGCCGTAGAGGTCTTCGAGGGGTTCGAGCCCTCGGAGGAAGAGCTGGAACAGGAAGAGGCCCCTGACGAGGAGTGAACCGATGGACATGTACGTCGGTCGACGCTGACATGTCCAGAGTGCGTCCCATATCCCTTTGATGGGGCGTAGGATTGATAGGGCCACAATCTGTGACGCATCTGATATTAACAGTAAAGATCGAGCCCTTTTTCTTATTTCAGGGGATGGCGGATAGTTCAGGACGGTACCAGATGGGGCCGTTCCGCGGGATGGATGCTCGACCGACCCGTATCGTGGCAGTTGATGGTCGACCGGTGTTGTTTTAGATGTCTGGTGACGGTGATGGAGTGAAGATCACGACTGAAGAATATGTCGAAACAATAACGACCATGGTAGAACGGATGTTCTGCCTGGGCGATTCGATGGATGAGTATTGAGCTTTGACTCAAGCCAAGGGTCGCATGGACCTGGCGGATATGGTATGATAAGGGCATAATCGCAATCTTCGCGGTGGCAACTTCTTCGAGGACGAATCAAAACTGTGTTCATCATCAACGCCAACTGGGCCAATTCCAATAAAATGAACGTTGAATTTTACCATCGCTACTGTAAACATCTATTCTGGGAGTGGGCGGCATTCATTCCCCCATCCTGATGAGATCATTGAAGCATATCAATGATTGAATGGGGTGGGCAATCAATGTAAAAGACATCTATGATCATCTTCCCATCTTCTGTGAGTTCAATCGATCCTCTTTCTCTCTTTTTCACCCAGCCCCTATTGATCCATTGGTCAAGGTAGTGCCGGGCGTAATACATTCTCTCCGATTGCGCCTGGTCACGGACGTTTTCATTGTCACGACGGTCCCATAGATTCCCATTTTTCAGGGATTCTATCACCCTGGTATATGTCGTGAGCTGAGATCTCTCTATTTTTTCGTTCAGCACCATAAGGGAGCGAACTAGGTACTCAGGAGGAGGTTCCAGATGGAATACTGGAAGCTGCTTAGGAGGGTTAACCGTTCGAGAGATGCCAATGGGCCTACCGTCCTCGAAATAGCACTTCTTGATCATCTCCCCCGACACCATGTAATCTCTTGTAGAAACGGTGAAAGGGGTCGTGCCCTCTACCATCATCGATGCAAGGGTAGAAGCTGCTCCGTATTCAGAGGACCCCCCGGATACATTAACATAGACTTGGTTCCCATCAGTTCTTTCCTTCGTTATTATCCGCATCAGCTCTCTAAGCACATCCTTGAACCTGAACACCTTGACATTGCAACCGATGACCTCTGGAACACCGAACTCTTTTAATTGGTTCTGGACCTCCATATAGAATGATTCGTACAGATTGTCTGAATCTCCATCACGAGAGTAATGGAGGATGTATGCCCTATCAACATGCCCTATAATCTGGATAGGTTCTACTATGCGGACGGTCTCAAAGGTAATGCAGCTAATAACTATTCTTTTGCTCACATGCATATTAACATCTATAACACACATATTGTTAATAACAATATAATATTTATTACAGTTGATATACGATTGAATATCAATCCATGAATGTATTACAGGGGCAATATTTCGATTTCAAGACGGATTTTTCAGATTCACCAAATTCGGATAGCTCAGGGGAAGCGGGAAATATCGGTGCTCTCCATCTAAACGGTGGTTGGGAAACCTAGTAAATGAAAGGAGGGGTCATGGAGTACAGTCACCATCGAAATGAAAGCATAGGTGATGGAAAAAGGGGGGCGGGTCGTTACCCTGAAGACGTATATCTCAATTGGGGAAAGCTGGATGAAGAGGGAAGGCCACACCTGTTAGTATACCATCTCCTCGATGTGGCGGCGGTCACGAACGTGTTTCTTGAGATCGATTCACTCCTACGAGCGAAGATTTCACGGTTGATGGGGGTGGATGAATGTATCCTTGTACCATTGCTAAGTTTTCTATCTTCACTACACGATCTTGGGAAGATATCGACGAGGTTCCAGTACCAAAAAGAAAACGATCTAAACCTAAGGGGAAAACGATCGCCGGGGAATTACACAGTATACCATCCGGAACTGGGTATCATGCTGTGGGACCAGTTGGGCGATC
>JAUVWO010000004.1 GCA_030604065.1 Methanomassiliicoccales archaeon
ATCGAATCAGATGCCGTTCGGAGGCCGGAAGGAGAAACGATGTTCATTCGAAGATCAACCTTCACAACGTGAGGATGCTGGCCAAGACACTATTTGATATGGAAGATTAGTTTACAGTCAAAGCCATTTTATTAATTAATTATACTACTGGGTACTACCTATAATCAAGAGTTAATAGCGAGTTAAGAAGCCCTCTATGAGTTAACAAGAAGGGATTTGAAGGGGACTCGACCGGCGGAATGACATAGCACGGGCTTGATCATCGAGCTTCGATGATGAACGACCGCCTGCAGCATCCTTCAAAAAGGCTTATTGGATCCCAATATTCGACGAAAGCCTCTGTATTGCAAATAAAGAGAGAGAGGTCCTCTCTATTTGGTATCTAAATAAGTACATGAATCACACTCTGTCCAGCCTCGCTCACGCTCTTTTGCCCACCTCATGATCAAGGGCTCCGCCCCTATCCTCACGACCGGATCCCTGCAGTCATCCCTATCATGATCAGGCGGCCGCAACGGCCTGATAGCAACGGTGAAAGCCGGGGTGACGCCTGATCCATGCATGATCGATGGAGGGATCCTCTCAACGTGCGCCCGCTCAAGCATCGGATGAGGGGCTTGAGCTGGTCTAAGCATTCCAATGTTAGTACCTACATAGATACAACACATAGTAGGCCTCTCTCTCTTTTTACTCGATCATCGCTCGGACGACAATATTGGTGGCGATATCGGGTCGGTGCCAGGGCCTCGTTGATCGTCTGCTGCAGCGTGTCGGTGGCCACCCGAACCTGACAGTCAATGGGTACGGGTGGCCGCTGGCTGTATGTTGCCAATGGTCCATATCAATCTATATTATCAATAATGAAAATATATCATATGCCATATAAATAATACGAACACATGGCAATCCGGGTGAGAGGTTGCGGAAGGAATGCGTTGCATACTGTCTGATCGTGTTCATATCAGGGTCAATGATGGGTGCATATGTGGCCACCTACGATTTCATCGGCACGACATGTGATTGTTGCGTCATGACGGCCGTCGTGGCATGCGCAACGGTTGCCGTGATAGGATCTGGCTTGTTCATGCGCAGTCTGACAGACGGGAGAGTGAAGAGAGCCGGCAGCACATGCCCCCGCTGTGGAGCCCCGATCAACCCAGGGTCGACATACTGCTTCGATTGCGGGATCCAACTAAAACGGAAAGGCAACAAGTAGCCAATGGTAAGCCCCTCTGCGAACGTTAAAACGATCATGACGGAGCCCCCTGAGGGGGCCCTGAGCATCAGGACCTCGTTGGCCATCGACTGTAGTTGTCGGTGGCCACCAGGTGCTGATGGTCGCCAGGTCGCCCCGGGCCGTTGTTGAGGGACGGGTGAGCTCCAAGCCGCCGGTGTGGATTGAGGCGTTTCCTAATTGTCCTTTTTATGAGCATGATGGGTGAATGGATTTATTGTGAGTAATAAATTGAGAATCATTTGAAATATACTGGCTTTCTTCACCTTTCGATTGTTTGGTAAATAATCACGAAGATTGAGTGGATAATCATATTATCACTTTAACCAACTTAAATAAATACAACTTACCATAATTACCGATGGGTTAGGGCTATGGGTTTAGAGTGCGAACCTTTGCAATTGATGGTTAAGGGTGCGAATCTGGTTCGATTTCTCGATTCGAGGTTTGTCGGGGAATTAAATAAGCAACTCAGTAATGTCGAGTTTGTTCAAATTCAGATAATGTTTGAGAAGGGAAAAGACGAGAAGACGGATAAACCAATCCTTGACAGTGCCATAATGTTCCATAGGAATCGTGAAGAGTATAAAATCGATAAATTAGTGGTTGATGCGAACGATTCAGATACCTTAAATAAAATAAAGAATGCGTTTGAAGCCTTCTACGATGGGTGTCCAGATGGCGATGACGAGTGATACAACACACATGCAAAAATCGGGATTGATATCTCCTGATGACAGGCCGATATTCGAAAATCAGACTGGTAAGATTATTGGGCATATGTACTCAAAGAGAGGAAGGAGTTCTCGCATAGATGAGTACGTACAAGATAATGTTCACCATTCGATGAAATTACCAATCTCCGTTCAATATTATTTCAGCCTGCCACAAGATGATCCCGAGCTCTCTATTAAAACTCAACTTGCATCACTTGAGAGGCGTTTTTCAGAACTGCAGGCCTTATTGTCCACATATGAAGATGATGAAAAAATTTGGACAAGGGATGAAGTGAAGAAAACTATTCTTAAAGTGACTCAGGACATGGATCCTTCAGAACCTATTTATGCATGCGATCTTGCGATGGATTATGATATCGACTATGATCTGGTTGTTGAAGTGATGGAAGATATGAGGAAGGCTGGATTGTTTGAATTCCGATGAGCCCTTGGCAATAGATGATACATATTTTATCGCAAGAAGACCTAAATGCAATTCGAAAGTGGAACAGGTTGAAAAGGCGATTATCACTGCACGAAAGATTAGAAAGCCGAAACCACATCATCAAACAGAAACGCATAAAGCACAATTGACAACCGTTGAAGGAAATGTAATTTTTAAGGTGGTCACACCTTACTTCAAAACCAGAAATAATAAACTATGATCCACGTGAATAATCGATAATATAAAATTATTATTTAGCATATTGTTGGTTACAAAACGCTGGAGAGAATAATACATAGATTTAGTTCGATTATCATGGACCGTCCACGTTTATTTCCCAAATCCTTTGATCATCTTCAAGGACGCCCTCGCTCAGGCGGATCCATTTCGCATTTCTCCGTAGACGGCATCTCAGCCCCTTGATCATCACCTTTTCGACCTTCTAAAGCCCCGATATCGCCTCCGGATTTCGCACAACGCCCCATTCTGCGAAAGGGATCCCGACCACGGATCATTCGAATGCACGGGTGAAGAGCATGCGTCAAGTCCCGGTAGGGAAATTCAGATATTCTGATGCGCATTGAGGTTGCGTGAGGCAAGAGAACAAGAGGAGGGCAGAGCTCCCGGAGATACTCACCTACGACGAGATCGACAGGTTCCTGGTATCGCTCGCCGAGGAGGGACCGGAGGCGCTGATCATGGGCCGTCTGATGCTCATGGGCGGCCTGCGCATTGCGGAGGCAGCCTCGGTGAGGCCCAAGGACCTGGTGCCGGCCAACCCCTGCTCGGTGTTCGTCGAGTCCGGGAAGGGCGGCAAGGATCGGTATGCGCCGATAGACGTGGCCACCTTCTCTCACGCACTCTGCCACTCATTGGACCAGGAGCTCCTCGAGGACGTGGCGATATACTCCAGGACGGTGAGGACCCTGCAGAACCGGATCAAGTCAGCCTACCTGAGGGCAGGACTGCTGCATGACGGATGCTCGAGGGAGCTCACTGCGCACACCCTGCGGCACACCTGCGCCACATGGCAGCTCGATCAGGGGGTCCCGCTCGAGGTGGTGAGGGAGAATCTCGGCCATGAGGACATCACCACCACTCAGATCTACCTCCACCTGAACATCAGGCAGAGGTCCCGGATGTACTCCGAGGTCACCAGGTTCGGGGTCTGATCAACGAGGGCGCTGCGGCCGCCCACAGTCGATGGGACGGCACCCGGGCGCTCCTACCTCGAACAATGTGCGCTGAGCCGTCATCGGACGTGCCCGAGATGACGTCATCGGGCATGATCCCGTTCATGTTTCACGTCACCACCGGCGAAACCCCGGCCAGATCGGGCCCGGCGGCATCTATTCCCCTGCCGTTGACCCCTCTGAATATTCAAGAAAGCCGTCATGTGACGGGGGAGGCATCACGGGAGATTCATGTTTCGTTCACGTTTCGTAGGAGGCTTCCCCGCCCCCCCCCTCGATGCTTCAACCCTCCCCTATGATTCCCTCGTAACCTAAAAGCGATTCTCCAATTTCGAGCATCTGAACACGGCGATTCTCAAGAAGATCCTGATCGTGCAGCGAAAGCCAAACTGTCAATTATCTCCGAAAACAGAATTAGGTGTCGAGGTCAGGACTCTTTATCAAATTTCTTTGGGTCTTTCATAACCCTTGCCAGCACGTTAGTTGTCTGCTCTATTAATGGCCAACATTGACCTTGAACGATACATATATCATCTGGCCTTGCGGAACATAACTCAGGATGGGCGATCTTGTTTCGTATTTCTACAAATTCCTTGAACTGGCTCATTTCCGATTCAATTTCCTCAGTTGTTTTTTCATCCCATAGGTAATTGAAAACCGCATTGGCTCTATTTGAAAGAGATTGATTCAGCACATTATTATAGAGGTCATTAATGGATTCCAAACAGTTATCCCGGGTGATTTTTACCAATTCGCTCTATTATCTTATCTTTTTTCTCATTTTTCTTCAGCTTCTTTTTTTCTCCAGATGGAAGTCTATTATATAGCTCGTTGACAATGCTTTCCAAAGCCTGGAAGATGTTTAAATACTGGTTAAGAATCCATGTTTGATTTAATCCAGATCGCAACCAGGTTAATGATTCTCGAACTGGGCCTTCAATCTGACCTAATTTACCTGCCTTTATTGCTGAGTATCCATCAAGAATTCTATCCACACTAACATTGTCGAGAACTAAAGAAGTTTGCTCAGTCTGGTATTTATTCAGCCCTTTAAACATAAAGAACTGTTTTGGCATATCATCCGTCCAAGTCGGATGGTTTTTATCCATCTGAGATGAGTTATCATCAACAAGAATCTGACAAGCTGGCCTCCAATCAATGTTTCCCTGATGGAAGAATCCAAAAAGGTCAGTAAGAAGGTAAATATCTTCGATGGCAATTTCCAGGTCCCTTTTTGCTTCTGAAGGGTCGTCACTTATTTTACGCTTCAGTTTACCATTGATAGTAAATGTGTTCAAATTCCACTGGCTATGCATTTTTGGTTGATTATAGTTAATATTGCGTCCATTAATGTCATAATACCCAGTTTCTAATTCCACTTCATCTTTACTAATGCGTGCCCCTTCTGGTTGCCATTGAATGGCACCATACATTTCAAATGCTATGAAACCTTGATTATTGATTCCCTCACTGAGTCCCCAGCAGCAGTTGATAATTTCATCTTCTGTCAATGAGCGCATTGCCATAATTTTCTTGACACGATTTTCAAATCCATCTGTCATTTTTCTACCAAAGTATCCTAATGGGCCTTGACTGTAAACTTCTTCTGCTGACTTGAGAAACAGAACATTGCTCGATTATTGATAATATTCTTGAGATGAGTTACCATTTAACCACCTCAAAACTCTTCAATAGTAATTCTCTCAGCAGTTGTCCAGCCTCTCCCAGATCCGATTCATCACAATCAACATACTCTCCCCAGAGAAGTGCAAGATGTTCCTTCATTTCGGATTTTGCCTTGTTAAAATCCTTGTCGTAACCAACAGCGTTGATGCCTGGGATGCATAGAGTCCACAGACTCTCGAAACAGTCTACGGTTAAATGAATATCCCCTGCGAACATTCCGTATCTCTTCGCGCGGCGACGGATCAGCTCCTGGCGCTCAAAGTTGGTTTAGTATTTCCTTTTCGATAATCTTTCAATCTCTTTGGTCAACATTGCATGATCATTTTCTACGCTTTCCAGAAGCTCATGAGATTGTTTTTTAAAATATTCTAAATCCATATCCCGATGAGATATTATTAGCCCCTCAAAATCATCAGAGGTTAGGTGAGTTATATTGCTAATTGTGGCACCAGCCAGCATTTCACTATATTCTCTAAACAATTTATATGTTCCAGGCTCGGCTAGATTTGCGTTATTCCCAATTAAATCAGTATTGTGATAAATATGTTTTGAATCGTGTCCAGCATATAATATGATAGAACCGCTTATTTCCTTTGCACAATTGATGAAAGGCTCATAGAATCCATCAATCCGTCTTTGAATATGGTTAAGCCTCATATTCTTGTTCTTTTTATCTTCCTTATACCGTTCAAATAAAAGACCAATCGCCGTAAATAAAAGACCAATCGCCGCGCATACTGCTATTATCCATGTGGGATCAAACTGCATCAAATCATACAGGTTATTTGCCGGTAAATAATGGTATGGAGGGGGAGCCGAAAAGGCCTAAAATGGTTTTTCAAGCAATACGAAGAGTCCCCTTTTCTTTCAACTTTCACCGAACCATTTCACCAATGGCCAATTGGTAACATTCGGTGACCTCTTCGTTTACCTTCTTATGCTACATTTGACCACTGTATGATAGGTAAGAGGTAGAGATGAAGGTTGAAGTCGTAGTATACATTGGGAATCATAGGGACGTGGACCTGGATCAGATCCAAGAGCTCACTAATAGGTACAAGACAAAATTAGAGGGCGAGATCAATCAGCTTTTACAAATTTCATCTTGCGAATAATAACAGCATTATCCTCTCCAGGAAGTGGATAGAACCCGACATAGTCACCAGGTTGAACTCCTAAGCGATCGGCGACGTCCTTTTTTAGAGTGACCCGATTTGACGCCTTCACCTCTACGATTTCCAAAACTTCCGACATTATGTCGTAATCCCCTTTCGCCCTATTATTATATTCAGGTCAATTCGCCATATTGACAAAACGACACTTAAAATAACAAAACGTCGTTATGACGTTATGATGAGTGCATTAGGGAGGCGGGAAATTCGGGAATCGAACAGATTGACAATTCCAAAAGCCGTTGTAGATGCCCTTGATCTCCGCCCTGGAGATTTTCTAGAGTTCACTGATACTGATGGAAAAATCATACTCCGAAAGAAAATTCTTACAAGCGAGGTGGTCTAATCGTGTTCCCCGCCTGCTACTCTCATCTCCTCGCTGTCCGGAGCTGCAGGCCGGCAGGGTTCCTCTTTTACGCAGCAATGGGGGCCTGCGCATGACATCACGCTCACTGGGACGGGGTTCCCATGACCAACTTCCCACCAGGAGCCCCGTCCCGTGGGAAACATCGCACATGCGGCCGCCAGGGCCCGGCGGGATACAAGCAGGGTCCACCATGAGTAGAGGTGAATGACCATGTTCGCAACAGCAACGAGATCCGGGATCCCGGAAGCCCATGAGCATGATCCGCACACGGATCAGCGGATCATCCATGGCGTCGACCGGACCCTCGGCACTGAGTATGGATTGGGAGCGACCGACCTGGCGGAGTACATCCTCGAGAGGTTCGACCACCTGGAGGATGCGAAGGCCGGGTATGAGGGCATCAAGGAGGCCCTGTACGACGTGATAACGTCCGCAAGGTTCGCCAGGACCTCGATGTTCGAGGAGAGGTTCCTCGTCCATCCAGGGCACTGGAGGAAGGCGCAGAAGGCCTAGATGCCCAAGGCATTGGATGGAGAACGTGAATGATCAGGCGGCCCCGGGGCCCGGCGATCCGCATGGAGCGATCGCAGGGATCCCCAGTCGCCGGCGAATGTCCGGCCGGCGGGATCCGGCGGCCACCGCAAGGTAGAGAGGACGTGAGATGAAGACCAAGACCAAGGAAAGGACCCACGCCGGCGAGTGCGTGTCATGCTGGAAGCGGATCCCTGAGGAGAGGCTCCTCGAGGATCCAAACGAGCTGTTCTGCTCAGAGACTTGTGAACGCTTTGCCTATGGGCGGATGAACGTCCCCACGGGCAAGAAGCTGAAGGTTGTTCACACCTACAACCCAGGGCTGTGCCTGCTGTCCAACCGGGGCGAGCAGAGGTTCCTTCAGCGGGTCCGGATAGTGGATCTCGAATAGGGATGATCGAACGAGGTGGGAAGGGATGGGAACCAATAGCGGCAATGAGGAGCTCCTCGAGGATGTCCGGATACGTCTCGCCTTCTGGATCGACCGGAGGCTGGAGCTCACCGACTGCCCGCCATCGCTCAGCGAGATGGCAATGCGGTGCCAGGGCCTCTTCGGCGGCGACATCGAGGAGGCGCATCGCTTCATCGAGGGAGCGATCGAGGGCGGGCGTCTGCCCTTCTCTATGGTGGTCCGTGTCGAACCCGCTCCCCAGTGGCCGCTGTGGCCCGTGGCGGGAGGCCGGCCGTCTTGAACGGCAACGCACTGAAGGTGGTGTCGGCCAAGGTGGACCTGGAGCTGTTCGAGGACCTCGAGCGGGTGAGATCCCGCCTGCGTGTCCGGACGAGGAACGAGTTCATCGTCCGGGCCCTGGAGTTCTATGTCCATTCGTTCGATGAGGCCGTCGGGGATCAATTGTATACTATTCTGTCCGACCCAGAGCTGAAAGCCCGTTTACTTGCCGAGAAGGGCGGGCGTGATGGATCGGAATATGCAGAGACCTTGAACAAGCCCACCGGAACAGAGGGGATGACCGTTCCGGGCTCCGGGCCGGCATCAGGGGAGAGGGGAGGTGCCCGCTCGGGCGTTGATGACGGGAAGCCCTGAGGAGTGATCATGATGGAAGATAAGCTAAGCAAGCCCAGATGGAAGACCCGGGCGGTCATCCTGCGATGCCCGAACGACACGTTCCTGGAGGTCCTCAACCTGATGGAGCGGTACCCGGACTGCTACGTCGTCTACTCGAGGAGCAGCGACCACAAGCTGATGATCAATGAAGAGGGGTGGTGAATGCTCACCGTCCCCATGATGCTGGACAACTGGGAGGTCCGGCTGGATACCGCCCTGTGCATAGAGCCGTTCGAGGACGACGAGGGCCAGGGCCTGGCGGTCATCAACCATGAGCGCCGGCTGTTCATCGAGGACCTCGACGTCCTGATGAAGGAGGGCGACAAGGTGAGGAACCGGGCGATCAAGGTCTTCGAGGACTGCTTCTGGAAGCTGCCCCGGAGGCCCTGCGTCGAACTTCCTGATCAGGATCTGCACACCGATGTGGTGAGATTCGTCTATGATCACATCGAGTTCACCGACGAGGGGTTCTACGAGGTGGTGGCCAGCTTCATACTGTGCTCCTACATCCCGGAGCTGCTGAGGTTCGCTCCCAGGATGATGTTCTACGGGCCCACCAGGTCGGGCAAGAGCCGGGCCCTGGACGTGCTCAGGCGCCTGAGCTACCGGGGATGGTGGCTGCTGGCCCCCACGGGAGCGGCGCTGTACCGCACGATCGAGGAGTATCATCCCACGGTGCTGATGGACGAGTACCAGGACATCGTGGGAGACCGCAGCATCGACGTCGACCTGGTGTTCAAGGGCGGATTCGAGCAGGACATCAGGATCCCCCGGGTGTCGTCGGACAACGGGAGCACGATCATGTTCAAGCCATACTCCCTGATGGCGATCGGAACCAAGAAGTTCCCTAAGGAGGACCTCATGAACCGGGCCTTCCAGATCAACATGATGGAGAAGACCAGGGATCTCAGCCGGTTCATCGACGAGGATCGGGCGAAGGATCTGCGTGGGCGCTTGCTCGGGTTCAGGCTGAGAAGCCTCATCGACCCCGGCCCGGTGGCGGAGAGGACCGTGGAGGCCATCAGGCGGGCCTCTGAGCCAATGTTCTCCAAGGACCTCCGCTGCAACACGTTCCTGGATGACAGGAGCATCGACATGGCCTCAGGGCTGCTCACCTCAGGCCTGATGTTCTGCGAGTGCGATGACACCCTCCGGCTGCTGATGGAGTCCCAGGAGATGTCCAAGGACGAGCTGCGGGACACTTTCGAGGCCCAATGCTTCAACGCCCTTGTAGACATGCTCGAGGACCGGGCCCGGGACTGCAGCATGACCGGGTGGAACATCCTCACCGACAAGGACAAGGAGGAGCTCCTCCTCGACATAAGCACCAAGGACATCGCCGACAGGCTCAATACCAACCTGATCGACCAGGGCAACGACCGCAAGAACCCGGTGAAGACCAGGAGCGTGACCAACTCCCTGAAGACCCTCGGCTTCAAATTCCGCTCCGGAACGGGCAATAGATCGTACCTCAAGGACGAGAACATGATGTGGACCTTTTCCCGTAATTTTACCAAATTTACCGGGGAATGAGTTAGTTGAGGTCGATAAAGTTAACAAGGGAATTAACACGAAATCGGCTGTTAACTCGACAGCCAGATGTCCGAATAGTTAACAAGTTAACAAGAATGGGGTACACGGGGCAGGCCCCCCCGGAATGTCAATGATTATCATGTCCTCATGCCCTTCTAAGAATCGAGGCCCTAAGCATGTGCGAAAGGAGTCGGGCCTCGATCGTGCCGATCCGGAGGTGCGGGGGATGAAGCTCGGGAGGTACCCCTTCGCCGCCGGGATCAAACATTACCTAGAGAGGAGGTACGGCGTTATCGCCGAGTCGACGTACAAGGAGGAGGATAGGAAGTTGAGGTACATTGCGAAGGTCTTCCGGGATCTCAAGGACGAGGGAAGGATAAGGACGACCGACCCCCGGCACATCCGGAGGAAGGAGCTGCAGGAGTTCTTAGCGTGGATGAAGAGGGACGATCTCGACCCGACAACGCAGGCCAAGTATCTGCAGTATCTCAAGAACTATCTCAAGTTCTTCCGCAACCACGTCTTCGAGGAGATGAAGGCCGACGGGGTTCGGTTCCCCAAGGCCACGACCAAGCCCATACGGGTGATAGGCAGGGGCGACCTGGACAGGATCTTCGAAACGGTGGAGCGTATGGGAGGCTGGCATGGTTCGGTGGCCACCGGCATGATCGCCCTGTACTTCGCCACCGGTGCGAGGCCGAAGGAGCTCCGGCTGGCCCACTTCGAGGACCTGGATCTCGAGAAGGGATGGCTGTTCATCCGCCACCCCAAGGGCGAGGGGTCCTGGGCCGGCGGGTCCCAGGTCGCCATAATCAGGCCGGACGTCATGCGGTACGTCCGGATCTACCTGAGGGAGCGGGAGGCCCGCATCCAGGCCAGGGGCCTGAAGGAGGCCACATACCTGTTCCCGAACCTGTACCGGGGGAGCGACACGTTCTACTCGGCGAACAGCTTCAACGTGATCAAGAGGAAGGTCGAGGACCTCTCCGGAGTGGACTTCAAGCTGAAGGACTTCCGCTCGACCCTGGCATCGGTCACGGTGATGAACGATCTCAGCCGCCTACCGGCGGTATCGGCACAATTGAGGCACACCAAACTTGAGACGACACAGAAGTTCTACGCAAGGATAGAACAGGGTGTCGCCGGGAAGCAGCTGGAGGATGTCTGGAAGGAGTCTCCGGTCAGAAGCGCCAAAAAGCCGTTTATTGAAAATAAATTTGACTACACTGGGTATGCATAATGGTGGGCCCGTCCGGATTTGAACCGGAGATCTTTGCCGTTTTCAGACGTACTCCACGTCTTGTGAAGGCAACGTCATAACCACTAGACCACGGGCCCTTGGGCACTCACAAGGATTATTGGACCGGTATAAGTCCTTTGTGGTAAAGGTAGCCAGTCCCTTGTTTCGAGGGCCGTCGACACCTTAAAGGGGAGGCAGAGACGATACATTGGATGGAGAGGATATGAGAGGTAGAACGATAATAGCGATACTCATCGTAGCCGTCTTGGCGACCACCGGATGCCTGGGGATCACTGGGCCGTCATGTGAGCTCACCGCAGACCGCACCCAGGGCCCCGCGGTCCTGCACGTGACCTTCACTTTGGGGGTCAGTGCGGGAAGCGATGCCATATCCTCATGGAGTTTGGACTTCAATGGGGATGGTAACATAGATTTTAGCGGCACCGGTGATCCGCCAGGTACGTGGGCTTACGACTACTTCGAGCCAGGAGAGTACGAGGCCAGGTTCCAGGTCGAGGATGCTGGCGGCAGAACCTGCGAGAGCACGCTGACCATCATCGTCAGTTGAGCCAGCCACCTATCAGTCAGAGATGGTCTGGGTAGCGGTGAATATGCCGTCATTGAATAGCAGTGAGTAGTGACCGGTGTGGTGATTGGTGCTTCGCATCTTGATCACTCTTATGCGGCGCTGGATGTCTGTCTCCGACATCTCCACCAGTTTGAGGCTGATGATGGCGTCGGCCAGGTATCCCTCATGGGAGCTGGCGTCGAACATGCGGTCTGGATCCGCCTCCTTGATAAGTATGCTGGTCAAGTCCAGATCCCGAAACCATTCGAATAGGTGGAAGAGCTCGTCCCTTTGGTCATCCACCATGCCGCTAGCCACCTCAAGAACGTCCAGGGAATCGACCACGATCAGGTCGTAGCCTCCGTTGTCCATCAGATTCTCAGTGTACATCTTGAATAGTTGCATCCATGTCCCCGAGGTCCCGATCTGCCGTAGGTTCTTGCGGATGAGTCCCAGGTCCAGTATGTCCAGGTTCTCGGCCACTTCGTCATGGTCCATTCCTAAGACAGCCATCTGGGTAAGCAGGTTATTCCTTGATTGTTCCAGGGAGATGTACAAACCCCGTTTTCCCGCGCTTGCATTGCGGAACAGGATGCTGTAGGCCAACGATGTTTTCATAGTACCGGGTGTTCCGGTGAGCAGTACCACCTGTCCAGTGGGAATGCCACCCTGGATATCTTCATCGAATCGTCTGATATAGGTTCGAATACGATGGATGTCGGGCCTCATGAGAACGGTACCCAATCACCTATCGATTGGATAAGGTTTTGGATGCCCCCTCTAGAACGATGGGGCAATGGGAACAGATAATATGAGCTCCCCTTTCTCGTAATGGAAGCTTTGGTAACGGGTGTCGTTCCGATTGCCGCGCATCTTCAGGCACCTCATCCAGCGTTGCATCGCACTCGGCGATGTCTGACGCATTCTCAGCTCAATGACGCCGTCAGCGAGGTAGATGTCATCCTCCTCCCCGATCCCCCTGGTATCGACACTGGTCTCGCTTATAAGAAGACTGGTCACCCCCATGCCCGATAGGTGGTCGAACAGCGCCCTCACATCCTGTCTGGTGTACTCGAAGCCGGATATCGCTTTGAAAGCCTCTAGTGAATCAAGGACCAGCATGCTGAACCCGGGGGTCTCGTGCACTTTTGTTATGTGGTCCATGATAACCCGTCGCCAGTTTCCTTCAGAGTCCTCGCGTCTGAGGTCGACCATGTCTGATAGCATGATATTGTCACTGACATCCATGCCCATCTTATTCATCTGCCTGGCGAGCGAGGACGCCCTTTGTTCCAATGACATGTAGAGGCACTGTTTTCCATCAGCTGCCGCTTTGGCCAGTATATGATAGCAAAACGTGGACTTCATGGTGCCGGGGGCACCACTGACCAGGATCACGTGGCCTATTGGGATCCCTCCGCCTAACAGGGAGTCCAGCTTGGGGTTATGGGTGGCAATGACCTCGAAACCGCCCGGTTCGCGCCCCATGTGCAGCTGGGCATTCAGCCTGCTGGCGATCATAGGCATCAACCGTTGGATCACATAGTCCTCGGCGGCCAGCGTCTCCATCTCTCGGATACTGGTGGGTTCGGGAGGTATCAGTTCCGCCTGTAACTGTCTCAGCGACTGTTCCCTCTGGTCCAATTCCTCGATGGTCTCCTCCAGAGAGGTCGCATCCTCCTCCATCTGGTTGTAGATGTCATCGATCTCCTTCTCCTTGGACTTGAGGAGGCGCTCCTTGGCATCTAGCTGTTCACGGAGCTTCTCCAGCTTCGTCTCATTCTCCAACAGATCGTTGCTGGCGAATTTGGAGGCTTCGTAGCCTTGATTGCTCACGGTCTTGAGATTATATCGATCCGAGGCCTTGTTTCCTTTTAGGTACTGCGTTCTGTTCAGCATCTCACCGCAACGGTGACACTGGAGATCCGCTGGTCGCACGCCCGAGCCGCATCGGGGACACTCGAATTGGTTGATATCGATCGACATGCTACCATCACTCGCTGATGACCTTGGCTATCTGGAACTGGCCGTCATTGAATAGCAGGGAGTAATATGAGGTATCGTGGTGAGTCTCACGCATCTTGAGGCAGCGTATTCGGCGCTGCACTTCGATCTCCCGTACCAGATGCATCTTGAGTCCAATGATGCCGTCCGAGAGATAGCCCTCGTCGTAGCTCCCTTCTAGGATGCGGTCGGGGAGTATCTCGGATATGAGCAAGGTAGTGATCCCTAGCTCCCGCATCCACTCGAACAGGTAGAATAGATCGGTTCGGCTGTTGCCGATGCCGGACATGGTCTCAAGGACCTCTAGCGAGTCAATGGCCAGGAACTCGAACCCTTCTTTGGCCACTAGTTGGCCAAGGTAGGTCTTGAAGATGTGAAGCCAGGATCCGGGACCTGAGTTTTCCCCCAGACCTTCGTTTATGACTCCCAGGTCCAATACGGCCAGGGTGTCCTTGACCTCATCCATGTCCATGCCCAAGCGGGCCATCTGTCGTACCATTGAGGAACGTGACTGCTCTAGGGTGAGATACAGCCCCTTGCGTCCGTCCCGCTTCGCTTGGTTGAAGAGAACATAGAACGCCAGTGACGACTTCATCGCCCCAGGGGTTCCCGACACTAGAACTACATGCCCTTTTGGAATGCCCCCCTCGATAAGCTCATCGAAGCCTTTCACATAGGTCTTGACCCTATCCTGTTCCATCGTGTTCCTCCGACCTCAAAGGCAACTATGCCCCGTTCTGATAAAAAAGCTTCCAGTTCGTTCTTGAGATTGATAATCAGACGTCGCCTCTCAGCAGCACCTTGCGCACGTGCTTGCGGGCGAGCTTGGCCATGTCAAGCATACGCTGCCCTGTGTAAGGATCAAGCAGCGATAGCTTGGGATCAAGGGTAGTGCCAGGCACGAACTGCTGCAGCACGTACTTCCTAGCACCAGTGATGGCCCGGGCAATGTCCTCCACGTCTCCCTCCTTGAGCAGTATCGGGACCACGGTGGTGCGGAACTCGTAGTCCACTCCAGATGACATGATGATGTCGATGCTCCTGTGGATGGCGCCTAGATCTGGTTCCACTCCGCACAGGGATGTGTATCTGTTGTCCAATGGTGCCTTGACGTCCATGGCCACATAATCCACCAAACCTGCGCCCAAGAGGTCGTCAAGCACTTCTGGGCGGGTGCCGTTGGTGTCCAACTTGATCTTCATACCGAGGCCCCGCAGCCACTTGATCAGTTGGAGTAGATCCGGTTGCAGGGTGGGCTCTCCCCCGGTGATCACCACGCCATCGAGGAAGTCGGAGTGTTCCACTAGGTACGTCTCCACTGCTTCCATGTCCACCTTGCCGGACTCGCCCATGACCAGATCGGCGTTCTGGCAGAATGGGCAGCGGAAGTTGCATCCCGGTAGGAACAGCACCGCCGATACCATGCCATCCCAATCTAGCAGGGAGGTTTTGAGGAATCCCGCAACACGCATCCAACCTCCATGGGTGGTTTGATGCTTGAACATTATCCCGTGACAGCAGAAAAGATTTTATCCTGTGAATGTCAGGGGTGACCCATGGACAGCAGCGAGACGCTAGTGCCCAAGTGTATGAGCACTCAGCACCCAGACAACGTGAACTCGCCATTCTTCGCCCATAGCGCTGAGCTCGGGGGGGATGACGAGATCCAGGAGGCGTACTACGTATTCTCCCATCTAGGCTGTGATGAGCAGATGTGGGACTGCGAGGGCAAGGAGGTGGATAACTTCGTGGTCAAGAAATTGCTGTCCCGATACGACCACTTCTTCTCTAAGCAGCGTATAGGGGAGGATCTTTTCATCACCTTAAGGGTCCCGAATCCCTCAGTGGAACATAACGAGGCCAAGATCCTGCTGGAGGCGTTGGAGAGCATACCTCGTTCCTTGGACACCTCTCGTTTGTTCTATGGCGATGACCGCCCCCCGATATTCGAGGTCATCATGCCCATGTCCGCCTCGGCCAAATGCCTCGACCGTGTTTATCGTTACTACCGCGACTTCGTGGTGGGAAAACAGCATGTGGCTTTCAAGGAGGGCGATATCACCATAGCGGACTGGATCGGGGACTTTGGTCCCGAGCGCATCAACGTCATACCACTCTTCGAGGATTATAATAGCATGATGCACGCGCACGACATCACCCGTGAGTATCTGGAGGACAAGGACGTGTCCCGACAGCGGGTGTTCCTGGCCCGTTCGGACCCTGCTCTGAATTATGGGCTGGTGCCGGCGGTGTTGCTCAACAAGTTCGCTCTGATGAACCTGCATCAGTTGGAGGAGGACAGTGGCATAGAGATACTCCCCATCGTTGGTATGGGCTCAGCCCCGTTCCGTGGCAACCTCTCACCGAATAGGGTGCACCAGGTCATGGATGAGTATCCCTCAGTGCACACCCATACTGCTCAGTCGTCATTCAAGTATGACCATTACCCAAATGAGGTCGAGAATGCGGTGGCGGCCATCCGTGACCACCGCCGCTCCGAGCCGCACACCGTGGAGATGCCCTGGGCGCTGGACGTGATCGACCGCTATGCGAAAGAGTACAAGAACCAGCTGCTGAAGCTCGCCCCTCATGTCAACGAAGTGTCCAAGACGGTGCCCCGTCGGCGCATGAGGAAGCTTCATATCGGGTTGTTCGGCTACTCCCGCAGCATGGATGGTGTGGCCCTGCCCCGGGCCATCGGATTCACTGCGTCCATGTATTCGCTCGGCATACCTCCTGAGCTTCTTGGTCTCAATGCCCTAAGGGACCGGGATTGGGAAAAGCTGGATGATGTGATGCCCCACTACCGTGAAACCCTGGCCCAAGTGATGGTATATGCCAACCCCAATTCGTTCCTACTACTACCGGATGATCTGGTACGGGCCCTGAGATCATTGGACCTGGATTTCGAGCCCGATGAGGATCACCATCGCATATCCGACAGCGTGGTCAACTCGCTCAAGCATCGTCGTGCCGATGGAATGCAGAGGCTGGTGCTGCGGGCCGCCAACCAGCGAGGCTTCCTGGGATAATTTGATATCCGCACCCGTAGATGGTGTTCGCATGAGGGTGACCTTCCTCCCAGACGATGTGACCGTAGACGTGGAAAGAGGGGTATCTCTCATGCAGGCCGCTGAGCTGGCCGAGGTGCAGCTCCATGCCCCATGCGGGGGCAAGGGCACCTGTGGGCGCTGCAAGGTCATAATCTCTGGTTCGGTGGATGCGGAGCGGGACAGTCATATCAGCGATGCCGAGTGGGCGGCCGGATACCGTTTGGCCTGTCGCAGTGGCGTGGCCGGTGACGTCACTGTGATGGTACCAGATCCGCCAGAGCTCAGTCGTCCCCGAGTGCTGGTGCGGACCCCTGGAGAGGTATCGAACATGACCCCCATAGTACAGCGGTCCTCGATCGAGGTTCCGGTGGCGTCCATGGATGACCCCACCGCATTGCTGGAGCGGGTATTGGGATCGGCTGGCGAGGGGATAGGGGCCTCTGTACCCCTGGATCTGATACGAAGTCTTCCTGAGGTGGTCTCCCAGTGTAATGGCAGCGTAGACGTCCTATTAGGGGCAAAAGGTCTCGTGACGGTTCTGCCCCGAGGCTCGGTGTACGGCATGGCCGTTGACCTAGGCACAACCACTGTGGTCGTGAACCTGATCGATCTGGACACAGGGGGTACGGTAGCCGGGGCTGCTGGTTACAATGACCAGATACTGATGGGTGAGGACGTCCTCTCTCGTATAGAACGGGCCGAGGAGGGCGACCTGGAGAGGCTTCGTCAGCTGGCGCTGGGCAGTATCAACCGCTTGACCGTCGAAGCCATAGCTGCCATCGATGGATCCACTGACCAGGTGACGACCGCCGTGGTCGCTGGCAATACGGCCATGGCCCATATGATGTTGGGGGTCGACCCATCCAGCATACGATATCACCCGTACTCGCCTGCCTTCAACGCTTCACCCATGCTGTCTGCGGGAGAAATAGGTCTGAAGATCCTGCCCGCGGCCCCGGTGATGCTGGTGCCAGGCACTGCTGCATGGGTAGGCGGCGACATAACTGCCGGCGTGGTAAGTAGTGGCATGCACCGACGATCGGAACTCTCCCTGCTTATCGACGTGGGCACCAATGGAGAGGTGGTGCTCGGCAACCGGGATTGGCTTATGTGCTGCTCCTCGTCCGCGGGGCCAGCTTTCGACGGGGGGGAGGTAGCCTGCGGCATGAGGGCCATGGATGGGGCCATCGATCGGGTGGGATCGGACCTTGGGTTCCATGTCCTCGGTGATGCACCCCCCCGTGGCATCTGCGGTTCCGGGCTGATCGATCTGATAGCGGCCATGCTTGAGCAAGGTATCGTGGATCGTAAGGGGAGATTGCAGGATCATATATCGGTCACAGAGCGGGACGGCATCAAGGAGATGACCTTGTGCCCTGGGATCGCAGTGAACGAGGACGACATAGCCAATCTGATCCGGTCAAAGGCGGCGGTCTTCGCCGCCATCCGTTGCCTACTCCGAGCCGCGGGGCTGACAATAGGCGCGGTAGAGCGGTTGCACTTGGCGGGGGGTTTTGGCCATTATGTCGACCCAGATAATGCCGTTGCCATCGGGCTGTTGCCCGATATCCCTCGGGATCGGTTCTCATATCTTGGGAACTCATCGCTGGCGGGAGCCAGGGATGTCCTGCTGTCCACGCCCCGTCGTCTCGAGGCAAGGGAGGTGGCGGCGTCTATGACCTATGTGGACCTCAGCACTTCTCCGGAGTTCTTCGACGAGTTCACCTCGGCCCTGTTCTTGCCCCACACCGACCTGTCCCTGTTCCCGCGGCCTCAGTAAACCTTAACTAGGCCGTAAGGAATCGATGCTCGATGGACTGGAACTGCACTGCAACCTGTGTGGGTTCGCTGCCCCATACGGATCCGGTGGCGGCGGTGGACCTCATCGTCTCCCGTCCCGCTCTCATTCCGTTCTGGCCGCAGCTGCCGGCTCGGGGGTTCAGGGAGAACATGTATGCCCAGTACGCCAGCCGACTCCCCGGTATGCAGATGGACGAGGGCTCGCAGCGGCTTACGGTGGATCTTGATGATTACGACCCCTTGGAGTTCTACACGATGATGCTTTCGGAGGAACTGGATTGGTTCGCCATGCCCGAGGCGCTGTTCAGCGGGTATTACGAGCTCATCGAGCGCGACCTGGGTTATGCCACCTTCATCAAGGGGCAGGTCACTGGTCCGGTTTCGGAAGGGTTGCAGATCCTGGATCGCAAAGGTAAGCCGGTTCTGTACGATGCGTCGTACTCGGAGATCGTGCGAAGGAACCTCAACATGATGGCCAGATGGCAGCAACGCCAGCTTTCCGCTCTGTGCCCGAACACTATAATGTTCCTCGACGAGCCGTCGTTGTCGCTTATGGGGACGCCGTTCGCATCGTTCAGCAGTGTCGATGCAACTCGGTGGATGGATGAGACCTTGGAAGGGGTGGAAGGATACACCGCCATCCACTGCTGTGGAAACACCGACTGGCCCACGGTGCTGGCCAGCTCGATCGACATACTGTCGTTCGATGCCTACAGTTATGGCCACACCATCGCTCTGTTCCCGGAGGAGCTATCAGCGTTCCTGGAACGAGGAGGGTCACTGGCCTGGGGCCTGGTACCCAATACACAAGAGGCACTGGCCATCGAGGACGCTGACAACCTGGTCCGTCTGTATGAGATCCACATATCGTCCCTGGTGGTGAAGGGCATGGATGAGGACCTGTTACGGAGGCGGACCTTGGTAACGCCTCAATGCGGTCTTGGGGGGCTGTCGGTCGCTGAGACCGGATCGGTGCTGGATATGCTGGTACAGGTATCTGACCTGCTGGGTGAGAGGCTCGGGGCATGATGATCGCCATTGCTGGCAAGGGTGGTGTGGGCAAGAGCACCGTGGCCACAATGCTGACGCTGGCGCTGGGCAAGGAGTCTCTGGTCTTGGCGGTGGACGCCGATCCCAATCCCACTCTGGCAGAGAAGTTGGGTATGGATGCGAGGACGACCCTGGCGCAGGTGCGCGAGGGCAGCCGGGAGGCGGGAGCGGATGGCGTTCCCAAGCACGAGGCGGTGGCCTTGCGGACCAGGATGGCGTTGGAGGAGGGAGAGGGCTTCGATCTTCTGACAATGGGTCGACCAGAGGGCAGGGGCTGTTACTGCTATATCAACAACGTTCTCAAGGGAACGCTGGAGGATATGTCCGATCGTTATCCTTGGGTGGTGGTGGACAATGAGGCTGGTATGGAACACCTGTCCCGTGGCCTATTGCCTTCGGTGGATGCTTTGGTGATCGTCTCCGACGCCACACCAGCTGGATTGAGGACCGCAGGGCGGATTGCCGAGCTGGCCGATGAATTAGGTCTGGATGGGGTTAAGAGGGTGATGCTGGTCAACCGGATACGGGGCCAAGGGGAAATATCCTCGCCCCGGTCTGCTGGTGTCCTGGTGCTCATGCCCGCGGACCCGGAGCTCGAGATCATGGACATGGAAGGGGAGCCGGTCCAGTTGGACCGGATATCTACCGCCACTCGGGCCGCCTTGGGACGATTGATCGCCTCGATCAGAGATCCTTGAGCATACGCGGCAGTCCGGAGGACTCCCGCGGGCCCACGATGACCCTCATGCCTGAGGCCTCCTGCAACTTGCCGCTCATTCGGGCCACCATGCCCGGTATGATCAGCATATCCGATCCATTTTCCTTGGCCTTGGATGCATCCATGGCCTTGATCACATGGTCCACGGTCAGCTTGCCAGCTGAGTAGGCGGTGAGGACCGACAGTCCTTCGGTATCCACCACCTGCAGCCAAACAGGCACCCGGCTACGCTCGATGTCGCTGGCCACGGTGAAGTAGGTCAATGAGAAGTTGGTGGTGAACAATATGGGTGAGCTGTTGTCAGGATCGTTGATGGGGTACAGCCCCTCTTTGACCTGAATTGGTACCTGGGGGTCGGTGTATATGTTCTGCCTGAGAACGAACAGGGGCAACGCCTTCTCTGGCCCAATATCCTCGAATGCCACTAGGCTACCATATTTCATGGTGGCCACCAGTGCCATGGTCGTTCCGTGGTCATCATCGGGCACACACACCATGAACGGATGGCCCAGCCCGCGGAACGAGCGCTTGATGGCGTTGCGCCGCAGTATCGTCCCCATCTCCAGAAGCTCCCGAGATGTGGACACGTCCAGGTCCAGGACCAGGTCCTCGATGCCGGCGGCGCGTGCGTTCTCTACCAGCTCGACCAGGCCGTCCAAGGTATTCGATCGTAGTGCCATGGGGGCGCCGTGCGCCTTGGCCAGTCCTGCCATGCCAAGCGGACGGTCAAGACCGTGGACGAGCGGTCTCTGATCCGGTACGACCGACAAGGCCGCGGACATGCAATCCGGGTCCCGGACCATCAGCATCAGCGGCATGCCCAAGGCGGCGGCCTGACCGGTAACGGTTGCGAATCGTGCTCCGTCACCGGAGTCGCAACGCACTGCCACCAGGTCCATGGATATGGTCTCACCGATACGCTCGAAGCTGAGCTCACCGAATCGAGCCAATTTGTTCTCGATCTCGGTATCGGTCATCGTATCGTTGATGATCATCGCATAGGCCGTGGGATGGTCGAACCGTCGCTCATGGCGATAGAGCACCGTCTCATCACCCATCTCCACGGTACGCTCCTTGCCGATCGTCACCCGGCGTATCGGCGGGGCCGAGGACTCGGCCATCGCCGTCTTGGCATCGTCGGAGACATGGGGGCAATCATCGAGCTTTGTCTTCTGGTTGGCCAACTGCATAGCGAACGCCAGGCAGGTGGGGAAGCCGCAATCGCCGCAGTTGGTCTTGGGCAGCATCTTGAAGAACTCGATGGCGGTGGGCATTCAGGCCACCTCCATGAGGTCCTCGATGGCGTCGATCACAATGCCAGCTGCTCTGGCGCCACGGATGATGACCACGTCCGCTCCCGAAAGTAGGGCGGCAAGCGCGGTGGTCGCCTCCCACCAGGCCACCCGTTCGGACGGGTCACCCAACCCCGGACCCTCCTCTGAGGCCTCACGCACCTGCCATGCAGGCACCGCGTCGCAGAGCATGGGCACCTGCAGCATGCGGTCACCACTGAGCGCGGCTAGACGAATGCGCTCGTTCACCGAGTAGGAGTATTCAAGTCCCATACCCAACGCTGCCATGAGCGGGTCCATGATCACAGTGCCCAGATCCATGCCGAAATCGGTCAGCAGGATGTTCATCTGCTTGGCCAGGTTGATATCAAGGTTAGAGAATGCTATGAGTGGGTTGCCGCCAGCCATCGAGGTGGCTGCCACGGTGCGATAGGTCTCCTCTTCGGCATGGCCCAGCACCACTCTCCCCGCTGTGGCGGAGATAGCCTCTATTACCTTGGCATCGGATCCGGGGTTACCACTGCCGTATACGATGATCGGCACATCGACCGCCTTTAGCACACGTGTCACCATATCTGCGGCATCCTCAGGTGGGCGAGCATCACCATCGGGGTCCGTGGATATCAGTCTTAGACAGATGGCGTCGGCACCGATCCCCACCCATGCCTGGGCCCAAGCTTCAGGTGTGTCGATCCTGCCATCGAACTGCCTGGCAGCCATTTCCGGATAGTCGGTCAGCGTGTCCAGGACCTCGCCGGCCACCATGGGACGGTTCGTTGTTCCCTTCTCGAAGGACAGGAAGGGCATGCCTCGACCCCCGCCAATGGTGCGATCGCCTAGCTCGATGGTGCCAATGGCACTGGACTATTTCTCCTTAGGTATGGGAACCTTGGACATCCGTTTCTCTCCTGGCCACTGTTGGGCCCGTTTGGCATGAGACCATTGATTTTTATATAGGTTTGGTCAGGAAAGCAAAGGCGGCATGCCTAAAGCAGGGTGATTACGCTCTACCATCCACGTCATCAGCTCCTCGGCGGTGGTGACCATGGTTTCATCGGCCACCTTGTCCAGGAAGTCCGGGTGCTCCAGATCCTCCGCCCTCCGTTGCAACTCGGTCCGCATCGACTCCTTGAGCGATCGGGGCATCCAGGCTATGCGCAGGAACCCTCCGTCAGCGGGTATGACTTTGGAGCTCAGTAGGTAACGGCGTCCGATACCGATGAACCCAGGTGTCTGCTTTCCCCCTCCGATGGATCCAGCCAGGGTGGAGAACTTCATGCCAATGGGAGTCATGCCACTGAATTCCCTGGACACCACTATCACCGCCTGCACGTCGGCGGTCATGGCCACGATGGCCTCGAAGCATCCGCAGGCGGTCATGGGTAGGTCCATCAGGGTGTAAAGGTTGATGGCCGCCACCTTGCGATGCGATAGCTCCATGACCGTATCGTTGATCCCTTCCCACTGACCTGACACTGGGTCGATGGGTGTACCCTTTGAAATGGGTTGATTGGGGCCGTTGGGTGATATCTGCGATGAAGCCTTGGCGTCCAGCCAATTGATCGCCCCACAAAGCCCTATCCTCTCGGGGGTCACGATGCATACATGATCAGGAGCGAACGACTGGCACAGGGTACAGGTGTAGAACGTGTCCACGTTCTCATCGGACAGATCACGGAGTCGATGGTCCCTTTCCGCATAGACCAAGACCGCTTCGCGGTGCAACTCTGTCACCCGTTCCGGATGGGTGACGATGGTCACCTGCACCCGGGTGACGATGCTGCCGAACTCATCCTTGAGCATGCGCACCATAGCCTCGCCAAGATGCTCGAACCTCAGACCCGCTGACACCGCATCACGGCTGAGGCGTATCCACACCATGTCTCGCTGTCCGGTGTGCCAAGCGCCCTCGGTGTAGTTGACGAATTGGTGTATGCGACGCTCCATCACCCCCTCGAAGTCGGGTTGCATATCCCTGCCATAGACCTCGACCAGGATGGCCAATGGGGTGACTGTCCCCGCTTCCATGGTGTCGGCATCCTGGCCGATCACGGTCACCAGGCCGTCCTCTGCCATCGGGGAGATGCGCAGCAACTCGAAGCTCTCGCTCCTGCCGCCTCCCGCCTCCACATGGGTGACCGGGCGCCGGATGACCTCGCCCTCGAATGCTGGGCCATAGGACACGGGGAGGTCCACAGGTGGCAGCCTCACTTGGATGCCGCGGACCTCGATGGCATCCTGGACCGCTTTTGCGTTATCAGGTTGTCCCATCAGGGCGCCTGGGATGATCTCCACCTCCATATCGGCGATCACCAGGGCACCGTGGGCGATGGCGGCGAACGCCGCAGCGGCTGACAGTGCGTCGACCGGACCCATGTGGTACACGAACACCTTGGGCCTTTTGGCCATATAGCTTTTCAGACGATCGGCGTCACCGGGCCCGATGCCGCCAAAGGACAGCGCCGCCCGGACCGCGAAGTTTATGGCGTGGATGACCTGAGTGCCTCGTCCCAGGGGATAGAGCATCATGTCCAATCCCATTTGGATCCCCAGCTCCCTCATCTGTTGGATGATGTCGTCGGTGGCCATGATGAGCATGCCTTTCGATCGGCATTCCCGGACGATGGAGCGAAGCCCCTCCGGGTCCCGGGCCCGACCCATGAGCACCGCTGCGCCAGGGATGGTCTCGTCCACTAAGCTGATCCCCAGCGACCTGAGGACCTTGTCCGGTACGAAACCGATGAAACCGGTGCCATCGAACGGGGCATCATCATCCAGGTATCGCAGCGCCTCGATCACATCCAAGGCTATGGCGGCGGTCACCCCTATCTCTGTCGGATCCAGAGCCTCAGCCCTGGTCGTCATCATATTGGCCGCCAAGCCGAGGGTGAGCCGCTCGTGCCCCAACCAGGCGTACGCCGTGGGTATGCCATAGGCGGTCTCAGGGTAGTCTAGTGCCGTCTCTTCTCCTCGTTTGTCTATGGCCAGGGCCAGAAGGTACCGTGCCAGCGCCACTGCGGTCCGGGCCCCATGCCGAGCGGAGGCGGCAAGCTCGTCCACAGTGGCCGGAGGCAGGTCAGGCATGTCAGTCCGATCGTCGAGGCCCAGGGACCACCGGCGTCGCTCCACCTCCGTGACCACATCGCCGGTCAGATGTCCATGAAACAGTTCCTGCGCCACTTTTCCGAACAGCAGCTCGGTCCCGGCGGGGGCGGTGCCGGTCACCGGCAGGCCCATAGCCACCAGGGCGACCCCTGTCATCGGATCGGAACTTGAGGCGGCAGCAGGCAGGCGACCCACACGACAGCCCATCGACTGAGCCACCTCGTGAAGCAGATCCAACGCCTCGGGCAATCCACTGACCTTCAGGTCGCCCTCGGCGCCAGCGTCGCCATAGACTATCCTAAGCAGTCCTGGTGGCGTATCGCCGGGGGACCCGTCCACCAGCATCAAGCCCCTGACCACACCACTGGAAATGTCTTGGGACAAGGACTCTGCCGCTTCCGTATGGCTTTCGATGTCCCGTTCGAAGAGATCGTACTTCATACAGGCCAGGTTAAGCGCCGATAGCGACTTGACGATAGAGGTGAGAGCTTCGTCGATGGACCGATCTCCTGATGATGGTCTGTAGCTGCCGGGGATCAGGCCGAGGTCCCGTAGCGCCTGCGATCGTATTTTGGACATGCGTCTTGAAAGGAAGGAGTGGCCCCCGTCAAGTTCAGCGAGAGCCAGGCGCACAATCTCATCTTCCAGATCCGATCTGCGTGGGTCCATTCCCAGAGATCTGGCCGTTTGGGATATCCTAGAACCATCCAACCCTTGGCCAAGCAGGTTACGCAGGGAGACCACATCCACGGTTTGCAAGCTGACACCACCTATGCGGGAATGCCCGCAGATAGTCGATGGCGTTCCTGGATAAAATTTTTTGTTCGGCCTCATGGATCTATACGCCTCAACCCGGCAAGCTCGAAACCATCACCCAGTCCGGAACATAGCTTTTGGGATAGCACATCGATGCCATGAGGATATTCCCCGAGGTCGATGACCAGGTCCAGGCTCATGCGTTCATAGAACACAAGCACCTTGGTGTGGACTGCCAGCAGATTCATTTCCAATTCCGATAGGGCTTCGGTCACTTTCTGCACCGCTCCCGGACGGTCCGGGATGATCAGCGACAGTTCGGCCAGGTGTGCATCCTTGAGAAAGGTCAGCGACAGCACTGCGGAGTCAGTGTCCGCTACCATCATGGCCACCGAGCCATCGTCGACGTCCTTGAGCATCTCCAAGTACTCTGTGGGTATGCGGAACTCCCCATCCTCGATCACCGTGGGCTCGCTATCGGTCTTGATAAGCTTGGTGCTGATCCCGGTGACGCTGGGAGCGGCTCCGAGGTTGAAACGTTCACAGATATTCGATTCGCATAGGACCATTTCCTCAACCTTGGAGAGCGAACTCGTCCCCTTGAGGGAGCGGAACGCCTCTTCCAGTTCATCGGCCTCGCCGAAGTAGGATATATCTGCGAGCATCCTCCAGACCATCCCTACGCTGGAGATGACCGATAAGGAGTCCGAGTTCAGGATATCGATATCGCGCTCAGCTAGGAACCGTGAGACCTGAGCGCAGGCGCTGGCCTCGTCGCGCATGTGGAACGTGATGGAGTACAATCGTCGATAACTCTCAGGTCCGAATGAGGACAGGGCGATCTCGTAGGAGCGGTGTCCTCCCTGGTCGTACCGGAACATCCGGGAGAAGACCTGACTACCGTTCACCATGCCTAGGGGCCCGCCAACGGCGGCGGGAATTCGCACCTTGGACCCCTTCAATCGGCCGAAACCCCAAAGTCTCATCTTCGCACCTGAGCGGGAATTCCACTTATGCTTGATTAAGGTTGCCCCGGCAGCTCGCCGGTCCGGATATTTGGGCGATCCCAGCGGTTGGGTCCACAGTGGGTCCTGGGAACGCAGGGATAGGTTCTTGCTAAGGTTGACCAGAGAGGTAGGCTCGCCCGTATCCCTGGCCCAGTGGTCCAGAGCTGAAAGAATGCCATTCTTGGTAAGATGCTCCATGTCCGTTCCCCGCACTGCTTCACGAACCAGATCATGGGCATGGGCGATCAGTTCCGCGGCCTGATGCAGAGTCTCTGCCCGCTCTTCATCGTCCATCCACTTCCTCCACGTGGAAAACATATCGGTTGGGCACCCGTTTCCGCATTCCCGTCCAGTATGGGCAGACGGTACAGCGGTAGCCGTTGGTGACCGTACCATCATATATGGTCATGTTCTTGAGCCGCCGCATCTTGGAGGAGCACACCGGGCACCGTCTGTATCGGGACCTCTCTTCGGTGTCTGCCGCGTGTATCTCCAGTCTGACCAGGCCATTGAGGATGGCGATCCTCCGAACGCGCTCGGGACTCACTCGAGCTTCAGGATCGCGGCGTCGCAGCGTCTCTGAGACCGCGGCCGAGAATCGCCTCTGTGAAGTGAACATCTGGTGTTCTTCCATGACCTCGGAGATAACCTCGATAAGGGTATCCTCGGTTGGAATGCGGTAGCTCATATCAAGTAATCGTCATGGGCGATAATAACCCTTCGTGGCAGGGCGACAGCTAATTATATGCTTCAATAGGATATTTAGGTTTCAGGTGGGTCTTTGGATAGGAAAAGGGTCATAATAATGGGCGCTGCAGGTAGGGACTTCCACAATTTCAATACCTATTTCAGGGATGATCTTGGGTATGAGGTGGTGGCGTTCACCGCAGCCCAGATACCGAACATAGATGAGCGCAGGTACCCCTCAGAGTTGGCTGGGGAGCATTATCCGCGGGGAATTGAGATATTCCCTGAGGAGATGCTGCCGGAGCTAGTAAGGGATCTAGGAGTGGACCAGGTGATATTCGCTTACTCTGATATATCCCATGAAGAGGTGATGCACCATGCTTCGGAGGTCATGCGATTGGGGGCAGACTTCGTCATATTGGGCAACCAGGAGCTGTACATCAAGGCGAGGGTGCCGGTGATATCGGTCACCGCTGTGAGGACAGGAAGTGGCAAGAGCCCCACGACCAGATTCATCTGCAACCATCTGAAGACGAAGGGGAAAAGGGTGGTGGCCATCAGACACCCCATGCCATATGGGGACCTGGTGCGGCAGCGGGTACAGAGGTTCGACTCAATGGACGATCTAGATGCAGCGGATTGCACCATTGAGGAGCGAGAGGAGTTCGAGCCGCTCATTGAGAGCGGGATCGTGGTGTACGCGGGTGTCGACTACCAGGCGATAGTGGATCGGGCTGAGACCGAGGCCGATGTGATCGTTTGGGATGGTGGCAACAACGATGTATCGTTCCTTCGTTCCAATTTATATATAACCGTGGCCGACCCACATCGGATCGGACATGAGACCCGATACCATCCAGGGGAGGCCAACGTTCGCATGGCTGACATAGTGATGATCAACAAGGTCGACTCGGTGGATCGGGACACCACCAGCCAGCTGGTGGCCAACATATTGGCGGTGAACCCATACGCGCGGATCATCGAGGCCGAGTCATTGATGCTGATCGATGATCCCGAGGAGATCATGAACCGAAGGGTCCTGGTCGTGGAGGACGGGCCCACCGTTACCCATGGCGGAATGGGGTTCGGTGTTGGCTTATTGGTGGCGGAGAAGTCTCACGCCAAGGAGATCGTGGATCCTCGTCCGTATGCGGTTGGCACCATAAGGGAGGCATATGAGCAATATGGGCATCTGGAGCGAGTACTGCCAGCGCTAGGTTACTCCAAGGGGCAGTTAGATGATCTGAGGGAGACCATACTCTCAGTGCCATGTGACGTCGTGGTGAGCGGGACCCCGGTGGATCTGCGTAGGTTGATCAAGATCGATAAGCCCATCGTTCGCGTTCGCTATGGCATAGGCGGTGCTGGCTGTGAAGATCTGCGTCGGGTCCTGGATTCGTTCATCAGAGGTGAGATGCAGGAGCACTACATGCATCACGGTCAGCCCCGATGACCGTTCACTTGTTCCAGGAGATGGCGTCTTGCGGACAGGTCTTGATGCAGCCTCCCAGCGCATCGCAGTGATCGTAGTCGATAACCGCCACCTCGTCGATCACATGGATCGCGTCGTGGGGACACATGTCCTCACACTTGCCACAGCCGCTGCACTCCCCCTCGTCCACGACGACTCTGCGCTTTTTTCCACTGGTCATGCCGATATCTAGTGATTCAGAGCCATTAAAAACAGGGGATGGCAACCTTAAAGAACCTCATTCCCCTCTCTGCTTCGAGCTGGGGTAGCCAAGCCTGGCCAACGGCGCAGGACTTAAGTGGGCCGATGGTCCAAAGAAATTCTGTCCCGCAGGGGTTCGGGGGTTCGAATCCCCTTCCCAGCACCTCATACATCGTTCTTGGAGAATTGTTAACGATCAGATTCGTGGCGCAGTCTCCCATGTCCCTTGAACATATGGCCCAGAGCATGTCGTTTGAACATGGTGGGTGAATCTTTATCTGTAATGGCACTATCACAAGGCGAGGGTCCGGATGATGAGTGAATCCAATGCTGACCGATGATGACATCGTATACTGACGGCCCTCATATATTCTCCACCAATGCCAGTGGTATTGTGTTCGTGTGATTACAACAAGCATGATCGCCACCAGGGCTATCATGGAGCATCGCCTTGCACATTGGATATTCGTAACGCTCAGGTCATTCATCACGGAGCTGTTCCGAAAGGCTCTTGATCAGCAGGTGACCATTATGCCCTGGCCGCCGTTTCATATCAACGGCGGAGGTCAACGCGGTGTACGCCTTGATATCTCTAATTTCGATCAGGAGCTCATAGGGAGAGGCATGTACTGTATAGCCGAGATCACCAACACCTTCATGTGCGACCTGGGCCGCTCATCCGATGCTTAACAGCCCCTGATAATGTTCATAACCATAAGGGGAGCTAGTCTATTCTGGTGAATGCATGGAGAGATTCAGACACCCCGAGGTGGATCGCTATATCCAAGAGGGTGATGAGCGGAGTCGCATCATCATGTGCATGCTCAGGCGCATGCTGTTCGAGTGTGACCCAGAGCTGAGGGAGTGCTATGAGTACGGAATGCCAGTGTATCGAAAGGGCCGACCGCTCATGGCCATGTGGCGGAGCAGCGACCATGTCAACCTCGGCTTTATAGGGGGCGCAGGATTGCTGGATGAGCATGGAATGATGGAGGGTCGGGCGGGGGAGCATCGTCACGTGAAGCTTTTTTCACCCCGCGACCTGGCCAGGGACCTGCTTGAACTCATCGAACTGTCGGTGAACTCGGCGGATCCGGACGATCGTTGAACGTAGGCCAATGGAATGATCAAGTTCCACCAACCATCCCGGGGCCAAGATGGTCGAGGTAGGGCTGTATTCTCGATCGGCTGGCGATCCCTAGATCATTCTGTCGAGAAAATCAAATAGATGGTTTTGCAATGGGGTTGTGGTAACATGGGGGTGATGGGGGCGAGGGATCGGGTATGGGCCATGATCGGAAGGTGTGACGGAGAAGGCCTGCTGGATCTGGCGGCCTCGATCCATGGACATTATTGCCCCGGGCTCGCCTTGGGCGTGTTGGCTGGAGCCGAGCTGGTACGACAACTGGCCGCCGACCATGCGGGCATGGAGGATGTGATCGCCGTGGTCGAGACCAACAACTGCTTCTCCGATGGAATACAGGTGACCACCGGTTGTACCTTCGGCAACAATGCCCTGGTGTACCGTGACATCGGTAAGAACTCGGTCACGCTGGCACGGAGGGATGGTGATGGAATCAGGGTGACCTACGACCCGGTGGCAATGGATGGCCTTAGACGCCGTGCTCCTGAGTTCGAGGCCATGTTCCAATTGGTGGTAAGGGAGCGGCGGGGAAACGAGGCCGACCTGATCCGATACTCAAAGCTGGCCCGGGAGAATGCCCTGCGGGTGCTGAACACTGGCTCCGACGCTCTATTGCGATTCGAGGTCACCAGCGTTGAACTGCCGCCTCTATCCCCCATGCATGACACCCTTATTTGCGGGTCGTGCGGGGAGGCGTTCATGGCATCCAGGGCAGTGGATGGTATCTGTGGAGACTGCGCTCAGGCTGACATACCCTGTCTTGACGGGCGCGGGATACGCTGCCCAGGCAATAGTAAAACCTAAAGGGACCTACGATGATGAGTTCTATGGTACCATGGATATAGACAGAGAGGATGAGGAGCTGCGCAAGCTAGCCAAGGAAATTGCCGAAGAGAAGATCGGGTTCTATATACACTTGACCGCATACGTCCTGGTCAACCTGATGCTATGGACCATCTGGGCAGTCAACTCCTGGGGTTCGTTCCCGTGGCCATTGTTCGTAAGTGCCTTCTGGGGCATAGGTCTATTCTCCCATGGTCTATCGGCCTATGGCAAGGGTACTTGGGGTCAGCGCATGGAGGATCGTGAGTATGAGCGTCTTAAGTACCAGCGTCGGGACCGTTACTGAGACCCCTATTTCTCAAGGTTCGCAACCGGTTGATGGCGAAGGGCAGTTCGAGCCCGCGGAACCAGATCCCCCGCGGATCGGTCGGAGAGGTGGCACATCCCTTCCGTGGCCATCATTCATGATACATCCCGCACAAGCTGTTCCAGTCATCGTTCCTCGTTGGCTTGGCAGACAGGGCGGTCATCCTTTCCCTATGGCATAGGTCTGCCCGGTCCACCAGATACTCCAACGCATTCCGTTCATATCAATGGTATCGAATTGTAATGGTGAACCCTGGTCATGGACCCCTATCAGGGTCCGAATGAGGTCTTAATCCCTTATGTATACGCCTTCGTCCCCGACAAAGGTAATGCATCCCGGGCGAAAGATTATCATCCGTCCTGGTTGATGAGGACAGGGCATGAACGGTCACGATCAGGGAGAGGCGAGAGGTCGTAGGCTGGCGGCGACGGTGGTGCTCAACGCTGCCATTACCGTGGCCCAGGTAATAGGGGGACTATGGTCCGGTAGTCTGTCCCTTCTCTCGGATGCGATGCACAACCTCAGCGACGTCATCGCTCTATCCATCAGCTGGATCGCCAACCGGCTCTCTTCCAGTGACAGCACCCCGGAGAGGACCTTTGGTCTACGTGGGGCGGAGGTCATGGCGGCGCTGATAAACTCATCAGCGTTGTTCGTGGTCTCTATCTTCCTGGCCATGGAAGGCATCAAGAGGCTCATGGATCCTGTCCCGGTGGCCTCAGGGATCGTTATCGTGCTAGCGGCGATGGGGTTGGCGGTAAATGGATTCAGCGCCTTGGTGCTGAAGCCGGTCGTCAAGGGCAGCCTGAATGTACGCTCGGCTTACCTGCACGTGCTCACCGACGCCCTGGCTTCGATCGCGGTTCTGGTCGGAGGGGTGGCCATGCTTGCATGGGACGCTTACTGGGTGGACGGAGCGATAACCCTGGCCATATCCGTTGCCATAGTCTACTCTAGTATCAGGCTGCTGTGGGACACGGTAAGGGTGCTGATGCATTTTACCCCAAAGGGTCTGGACATGGATGAGGTGGTGGATCGGATCACTATGGTGCCAGGAGTACTGGGGATGCATCACGTGCACGTATGGATGCTGGACGAGGATCAGATCCATTTCGAGGCCCATGTGGTTATGGACTGCGATATGACGCTCTCTGAGGTGCAGGAGTCCTTGGTTAATGTAGAGAAGCTATTGCTTGAGTACGATATAGGACATGTCATCCTCCAGCCCGAGGTGGGGCCCATCTGCGATGTGCAGAAGGTGTTCGGCCCCTGAAGAGGAAATGGTATTAATCGATTGATGCGGTATGGTCTAAAGATGAGAAGGGTCCTACTGGTCCTGGTACTGATAATTCTGCTTACCGTTGCCATGCCCAGTGCCGATGCTGATGATGGCATCAATGTCATCCCGGCCCAATCACCGTACGAGAAGATGGTGTCACCGGGTGAGCAGACCAGCTTCATGTTCGGTATCTACAACGGATTGAACGAGAGCGTGTTCGTCACCCCCAGGGTCACGTATCCTCTCGATCAGGGTATCGACGATGTGATCATGTCAGACATGCTGGTCATCGGTCCGGGAGGCACCGGTATCGTCAACATGACCCTGGTGACGAACTACTATTCTGTCAGCAGGGACCTCATTGTGACCTTGCACCTCAACTGCACGGGGGCTGTTAGCGGTGAGATGCTGGAGAACACCACCAGCGTTCGCTTGATCATAGATTCGCAGTTCGGGCCAGGGGCCAACCAGAACAAGATATTTGGCATATGGGACAACTCTCTACCGTCTCCCTTTGATGGGAATTGGGGGGCATATCTGGTGACCATACTTGGGTGGCTGGGCATAGCTGCTCTGGTAGTGTATGCGATCGAGCCTCTGGTTGTCAGGGTCACCACTCGTTTCCGTCTTGCTCTCATCGGTTCGTGGGTGGCGAGGACACGGGCTACAATGGTCACGGCAATACTGGTCACCGGGTTCTTCAACTCCACTAGGATCCTGGACATCGATCAGAGATTGTATGCTAGCATCATATTGATTGGTGACATAATACTCATCCTGCTCATCTCCTGGATGGTATACTGTCTCTATGATGAGTTGCTCAACTGGTATTTCGCCCGTGGCCAGAGAGAGAAGGACCGGGACCGGGTGGCCCATTCCCTGGTGCTCAACATGGGCAAGATCATGATATCAGTGGTGGTCGTTGCCGCCTTATTCAACGAGTTGGGTTATAATCTCACTGGTTTCTGGGCCACTGCGGGACTGGCGGGCCTGGTCATCGGCCTGGCGATGCAGGACACGTTATCCAATTTCTTCTCTGGGCTGTACCTGATGATCGGGAGGCCGTTCAAGATCGGTGATCTGGTCGAGACCCCTGACGGGGTGTTCTGCGAGGTCATGAATATCGGGTTCCGGAACACCACGCTTTATAATATCACCGATGCCGAGTTCTTCATCATCCCCAATAACCAGATGGCCAACAACAAGGTCGTCAACATGCACAAGCCCGATCCTAATGTGAAGATATGCGTCACCGTCGGCGTCACTTACGGCTCTGATGTTGCCGAAGTAAGGGCCTGTTTGCTAGAGGCGGCCAGCGAGCACTCCAAGGTGCTTCATGGCCAGGATATGGATCCGTTCGTGCGCTTCGCCCAGTTCGGCGAATCCTCCCTGAATTTTGAGTTATGGGTGTGGATAGATGACATTCCTGACAGATGGGACATCATGTCGGACCTCCGCCTACGCATCGATGAGCTATTCCGTGCCAATGACATCGAGATAGCCTTCCCGCAGCGTACTGTGTGGTTCAACCAGGATCCTAGGAGGATAGATGCATGACCGGAACTCGGGAGCATTTCGATCGGCACCTGCGTATGGATAGGCTGAGAGTGCTCGAATCGGGAAAATTCACTCAGACAATGGGCATCAGAACCGTGCACTTGGACGATTCGATCGCCATTCTGGAGATGGATGTCGAGGACAAGTTGAATGGTTTTGGTATGGGTCACGGTGGGGCGGTGTTCACCCTGGCTGATCAAGCCTTTGCTTTATTGGCCAATGCCTGTGGCGTCGCTGAGGTGGCGATGTCGGCAACGATAACATACCTGAGGCCTGCCAAAGGAATGATCAGAGCCGAATGTCGCCGAGTGGCCGAAGGAGCGCGTACCGCGGTATATCGTGTCGACGTCTTCACTGGAACAGAACTTGTGGCAACTTTCCAAGGTACCAGCTATAAGATGCCGGAGGGATGGGGCGATCAGGGGTTGGAGAAATAGGGGAAGGGGTTTAGTTCCAATACCTCAGGTGTGACGTTCAGTCGAACTTGATCACGCCACCGCCAACGGCCGAACCGATGGTCAATATGGCAGCTGAGAGTACGGCCCAGTCGGTTGATACACCGACATCGAAGACCACGTCCGCAGCAACTTGGATGATGAACAGTGTGATGATGAACATGATTATGCTCATTATGATCATCAACAAGGTCGCAAGCACTGCAAAACCTATCTTCATGATTGCATCTTTCATATTGTATTCGCCTCCTCCTAGTGATATGTTAATTTACACACTGGTATGCTTAAATAATTATCTGTAATATAATTGATGAATAGATATGTATTTAACGATTATACAATAATTATGAATAATAAAAGACAAATGCATTAAATTCATAACATTCTGTTAACCAGTTTGATGAATTCTTCGCTTCTCATATACCCAGATGCTATTCATATCTTCCTGGGATATGGCTGATATCTTGTCCAGGCAGACCGCGAAGAGCGCGATCTCTATTTTGGCGCGGCCCTTGGGATCGCCCTTTCCCACCCTAACCATCGTTTGATGGATGGTGGAAGCCAAAAACGTACTAGATGTATCTTAGGTCATTGGTATGAATCCAATATCCTATCTTGGCATGCCGATATGATCGGCATCTGATCATTTAATATGGGGGCGAGGACGAAATATTGAAAAACAGGTAGTTACAATTGGTTTATATAATCGTTGCATATGCAACAGTTCATCGCGATGGAACAATCAGAGATATTCGGAAGAGACCTATCACGCATTGTCCGTTACCTGCGGGTGGGCAGGGATCGGGCGCTGGCTGATATGGGCATAGGTCATAGCCAGCTCGGCCTCATGATCATGTTGAACCATATGGGCAGCGTGAGACAGAAC
>JAUVWO010000120.1 GCA_030604065.1 Methanomassiliicoccales archaeon
AGGTCGATCATGCCCACATGGGAGTGGATGTGCCTGGTCGAGATGGATATGTTGACGCTGGGGCAGCCGATGTTGGCTACGTGTATAGCGCCAGCATCGGTGGCCCCGCCGTCCATGTACGACAGCTGGTAGGGGATATCGTTGGCCTCGCACACCTCGACCACCAGTTTCCTAAGCCGAGGGTTGGTGATCATGCCGCGGTCGATGACCCCGATGACCACGCCGCCACCCATGTGCACCGGAGCCTTGGTGGGTTCCATGCCAGGCACGTCACCGGATATGTCAGTGTCCACCACCAGCGCTATGTCCGGCTGCACTAGGTTAGCAACCGTCCTCGCACCTCTGAGGCCGACCTCCTCCTGCACCGTCGCGGCGCCCACGACCACGTTGGGATGCTCGATGTTGTCTTGGGCGAGGTTGATGACGGTCTTCATGGCCAAATAGGCGCCGATGCGGTTGTCGAACGCTTTCCCCATGGCAATTCTCTTCTCGCCCGTCTCCTCACCGTCCTTGAATGTCTTGCGTGTGAATACCGAGAACGAAGAGATCGGTACGATGGGGTCGCCGGTCCTGACGCCGACCGCGGCCACCTCGTCCTTGTTGGAGCAGCCCACGTCGATGAACATCTTGTCCTTGGTGACCACCTTCTTACGTTCCTCGGCGTCCATAACATGCGGCGGCTTGGCCGCTATGACGCCCTCCACATCGCCGGTGGCGGTCATCAATTTGACCCTCTGACCCAGGAGCACCTGGTCGAACCATCCGCCCAGGGGGAGGAAGGATATGAATCCGGAGTCGTTGATATGGGTGACCACGAAGCCGATCTCGTCCACATGGCCGGGAATGAGCACCTTGGGCCCTTGGGCATCACCCACCTTCTCGAACACCAAGGAGCCGATGCGATCGTTGTTGACGCTGTCGGCCACTTCTACCATCTTCTTCTTGATCAGGCGGATGGGCCGCTCCTCGAAGCCAGATGGTCCGTCGCTGATCGAGAGCTGTTCGAATAATGTCAATGATCCGTCATCCATGATGCTCCACCTCTGTCGAGGGATTGCAATGACATAACCACGATAAATTTGTTGCCCGGGGCAACACATAAGAACATGGTCCTGGATAATGTCGCCGGGCCACCATAGCTCAGCCCGGTTGAGCGGCTGATTTGTAATCAGCAGGTCGAGGGTTCGAATCCCTCTGGTGGCTCCATCTCATTCCAGCCACTCGTTGTCATCTTCCTCCGCGTCCAGCTTCATCACCAGGATGTCGAAGTCCTTTTTCACCAGTGGTATGCCGTGAATATCACCGGGTTCGCACACCAGCACGGTACCAGGGATCAACGGAACTCGCTCACCATTGATGACCATCTCTCCTGAGGAGGTCGGTATGAATACCTCGGTGGTGCGATTATGGAAATGAGGTGGCATGGTGTCGCCGGTCTTGAACGCCACCTGCTGCAGGAACATTCCAGGGGACAGCACTCCAGGAGGCACGATCACCCGCTTGCTGTACCCGCTACGCTGCAGCCATTCTGCATCATCGGCATCGAACAGTCTCATTCGACCTCGGAGATGGCCCTGATGATTATATCAATGCCTTGGTCCAGCTGCTCATCGGGGATGTTCAGGGGCGGGATCAGGCGGATGCCGCTCTTGCCACAGGGCAATAGCACCAGCCCCCTGCGGTAGCTCAGCTCGATCACCCTGTCGCGCTCTTTCACCGCATATGTTTTGGCATCGGTATCGGTGACCAGCTCGATGGCGTTCATCATTCCCAGGCCGCGTACGTCGCCGATAAGCGGATAGGTGGTCTGCGCTTCCTGGAGTCGGCGACGGACATGCTCCCCTTTGCGAACTGCCTGCGACAGCAGCCCCTCGTCGGAGATGACGTCCAATGTGGCCATGGCAGATGCGCATGCCAGCAGGTTGCCGCCGAAGGTGTTGGAGTGTGCCCCCTGCCAGCCGAAGTCCATGTCTGCCCGGAACACTGTGGCGCCGATGGGAAGGCCGCTGCCAAGCGCCTTGGCACTGCACAGAACGTCCGGCACAACCCCGAAGTGCTCGATCGCCCACATGCGGCCGGTGCGGCCCATGCCCGCCTGCACCTCGTCATCGACCAGGGCGATGCCATGGCGGTCGCATATGTCCCGCAGGATGCGGGGGAACTCTGGGGGCGGGATGATGTAGCCCCCCTCGCCCTGCATGGGTTCCATGAACAGCCCTGCCACCTCGTCCGGCGGCACCAGGGTGTCGAGGTACAGTTCCTCTATGACACGGGCACACCAGCAGTCGCAGTCCGGATGCTCCAGTTTATAGGGGCAGCGGTAGCAGTATGCATACGGCACATGGGTGACCCCGGGCATGGTGGGGAAGAACCGACCCTGCTGCACCGGCTTGCTGGCTGTGAGTGACAGCGCCCCCATGGTCCGGCCGTGGAATGCGCCGATAAAACTCAGGAACCGTTTGCGTTTGGAATGCCAGCGGCATACCTTGATGGCCGCTTCCACCGATTCGGCCCCGCTGTTGGACAGGAACACCTTGCGGTCGCCGGGCAACGATGAGGCCAGCCTGCGGGAAAGCTCGGCCTGTGCTTCATAGTAGTAGTCAGTGCCAGCGAAGTGCCATAGCTTTCCCGCCTGCGACCTGACCGCCTCCACCACCTGCGGGTGGCAGTGACCCACGTTCAGCACCGCGATACCGGATGAGAAGTCCAGGTAGCTATTGCCGTCCACATCCCATACCACTGAGCCACTTGCCCGTTCTGCCACTATCGGCGAGCACTTGGTGGATGTGGCCATGTATTCCCGGTCCTTGGCGATGACCTCTCTGGCCTTGGGGCCAGGAGGCGCTATGCTGACGTCAGGTATCCTTCCCATGATGTCCCCAGGATAACAAGGGACCGGGGTCGGTATAATTATTGTCCTATTCGAAGGAGATCATATCCTCGGCCATGTCAATGCGCTTGGAGAGCACGGAGTACGCGGTGACCATGTCCCCCTCCCGGACGATGAAGATCGTGTCGGTGTGGCAGGAGGCCGATTCGACCACGTTGATGCCGCTGTCGGCAAGGCTCGACGACAGGTAGGAGAAGACCCCGCTGGTCTCGGCGATGTCCTCAGGTGACTTGACCGCTATCTCAACTAGGTCCTCGCGCACCTTGATGATGTTCCCCTGAC
>JAUVWO010000021.1 GCA_030604065.1 Methanomassiliicoccales archaeon
CCCAGCCGCCGAGGAGATTCAACCAGGGTTCACTGATCCAGGAGATGGAACGTCAGGGCCTGGGCACCAAGAGTACCAGGCACGAGATCATTGGCAAGCTCTACGATCGCAAATATGCAGAGGGGAACGATCTCATACCCACGCTTTCAGGCATCGCGGTGACAGAGGCGCTGGAACGTCATGCGAAGATGATCACCGAGAGTCGCATGACCGCCTCGCTCGAGGAGGATATGGAACGTATCGTCGAGGGTGAGAAGGAGCTTAGCGAGGTGACGAAGGGATCCCAGGACATGCTGATGGAATCGCTGCAGGCACTGGAGGAGCACCGGGCCGATATCGGCGACGAGATCAAGGAGGCGCTGGAACGTCAGGAGTACATGGGACGATGCCCGGCCTGTGGGAACGATCTCCGGATACGCACCTCTCGCAAGGGCACCAAATTCGTTGGCTGTTCCAATTACCCGGATTGCACACAGGCATACTTCCTTCCCCGCTCTGCTGGGGTGGAGCTGGCTGAGGGTGAGTGCGAAACCTGTCGCGCCCCCATGCTTAGAGTCATCCGCCGGGGACAGCCTGTGTCAGTGCAGTGCATGGACACGGACTGCAGCAGCAACCAGAACAGAGACTCACTGGGCACCTGCCCCAAATGCGATGATGGTCGGATCCGGATGATCTACTCCAAGGCAGGAAAGAAGTTTGCCGGATGCACCAACTACCCGGACTGCGACCAGACCTACCCACTGCCACAAAGGGGCAGGGTGCATCCCACCGATGAGGCATGTCCTCATTGTAGTTCACCAATGATCAAGATGGGAGAGAACGCTGCCCTCATGTGTATCAATATGAAGTGCCCTGCCAGGGAGAAGAAGGTTAAGAAGAAGAAGGTTAAGAAGGACGAGGATCAGTGATGATGCTCGTGATCATGACATGAGCACTCGGTATCCACACATTCGAACTCGCCGTCACTCGCATTGAGCAGGTGCACATGGGCGTCCCCGAGCTGGGGAATGGTACCGCGCACGATATCATCCACCGTCGCTTCTTCCAGGCCATACACTATCACGTTAAGGGTGATCTCGACCCGGGAGACGACGCCCTCTATACCGCCCTTGACATTGACCGAGGCATCGTTCTTTGTCACGCTCATGGCCAGGAAACCCTGCTCTCCAGCCTCTGCCATCCCTTTGATGTGACCGATGAGGGTCACACCCGCGTCTACGCATCCGTGCCCTATCTTCGCCATCATCGACTCCATGGCCCCAGAGAATGCACCTGGTTGCACGGGGTCATTGTATGCGACCTCTAAACGGGCCGAGTAACCCAGAAGGCCTTCCTGCAGCGCCTCAGCATCCATCAAGGACCACCTCCTTGACCTGATCCATGTTGAGTCCGCTCTCGGCGGATATGACGATCACAGGGCCTTCGAACCCTATGCCTGCAAGGGATCCCTTGACCTGATCGATGCGGGCATTGTCCACCGCATCCGCCTTATTGATGAGCACGGCATCAGCGGACTTGAGATGGTTGGTTATCGGCCTCTCAAATGCCTTCATGATCTCACAGAACCGCTCAGCGTCGACCACGGTCAGCTGGCAGATGCCATCGATCGGCGGACCGACATAATCGTTCCTGACCGCGCTGACCACCAACGCCGGATCGGCAACACCAGTGGGCTCAATGAGCACCATATCAGGGCCCATTCCCGTACCCAATATCCTAAGCGTCTCCACTAGGGATGATGACAGGGTGCAGCATATGCAGCCACCCTTGAGATCCTTCACCTCAAGGCCATAACGTTGCATGACCTTGCTATCAATACCCAGTTTGCCGAAGTCGTTCTCGATCACGGCGAACCTTAGGTTCTCCTGATAGAGCTTCTCTATCAGTGCTAGCATGACAGAGGTCTTGCCCACACCCAAGAATCCTGAGACGATCACCAGACGCATCGTAACTCCTCGGGGGCTATCGATAAGGATGGGATTTAACTTTTGGCCTTCAACCATCGTTGGGGACGCCCTACCAGGCATCCTCCTCTATCTCGTCATTGAAAATACGTTCAAGGTCTTCTATCTCCTCGGCGATCCTGTGGTTGCGACATCTAGCGCACTCTATCTCTTTGCCCAACCGCTGCTTGAGTTTTACCATTGCGGCATCGAGGTTCACTATACGACCGCATGCGCAGTATATCTTATCAGACTCCTGAGCCCCTTTGATGGCCTCATGGCTCATGAAGCCGTACACATCCAGACTGGATGTTGATCCTGTCCTATCTATCCAGGCTTCCTGTGTCACCATTCCGGCGCATTCCAACATAGCTCTCGCTGATCTATCTTCGACCCCCGTTCGTCTCCCCCCAATATGGCCCAGAACATGGGCCCGGACAAAACGGATACCTGCGTATCTCGTACCGTAAGAGCATTTTACATCCGGGTATTAAACATTTCGTTAACACTCTAAATCATTGATTCCATGAGGCATCAAGACGGATCAGAAATAATACGATCATTCAGACGGGTTTGCATTATATAGTTTTTATATGGATGACGGAAAATGGGTCATAAGGACGCTTCGGGTGCTGTTGATCCCTATACGTTCAACGGTGTTAATTTTAATATTGGTTACCATATCCATAGCAACGACCGCCATACCATGAACTAACATCCGTGATCATTATATAGGGGATGCGGTGTGCGAGCGAGGCACCTCTCATGTTTATGAAGAAAGGGGACATCAAGGAGATAATCGGGTTGGCTTGGCCGGTCATGCTGGCCAACCTCTTGTCATCTGTAACCATGTTCCTAGACACTCTGATGGTCGGGCGGCTGGGCAGCGATGCCGTGGCCTCAGTGGGTCTCGCCACCCAGGTCATCTTCTTCACCTGGGCCTTCGCCCAGGGGCTGAGCACTGGCACAGTGGCCTTGGTGGCAAGAAGATATGGCGAGGGAGATCGCCAGGGAGCGGATTCCACTCTATGGCAGTCGCTGCTTCTCATGGGCATGATATCCATACCCTTGATGGCATTGGGGCTGCTTGGAGGCAGGCAGCTCATGGGGATCCTGACCGGTGACTCATCGATCATACCTATGGCCTATGACTACGTGGCGGTGGCCTTTCTGATGACGCCGGTGGTGTTCATGTTCTTCACGGTGACATCGGCGCTCAGGGGGGTGGGCGACACCCGCACACCTCTGATAGTGGCCGTGGTGGTGAATGTACTGAACTTCGTGTTCAACTACTGCCTGATATTCGGCAACCTTGGCGCGCCTAGACTTGGCGTCACGGGGGCGGCCCTGGGCACGCTGCTGGCATTCACCATCAGCCTGTGCCTTTACGTGGTCCTGCTATCGCGGGGACGACTGAAGATAGGACTTGTATCTCAGGGATTCAAGCTAAGACGTGACCTTACCAGGAAGATATTGGACATCGGATTGCCGACCGGAATGGAACAGGGTATGCTGCAGGTCGGATTCCTGGTGTTCTTCTTCTTCGTGGCCGGTTATGGCACTGAGGCCATCGCGGCTCATTCCATCGGATTCCGGGTGCAATCGCTGGCGATCAATCCATCACTAGGATTCGCAGTGGCGGCCACCGCCTTGGTGGGGCAGCGACTGGGCGCTCATGACCCGGGAGGAGCCGAGACCCGGGCTTGGACGTCGGTGGGACTGGCCATCCTGACCATGACCATCTTGGGAGGGACCATGGCGTTCCTAAGCGAGCCGATGGCCAAGGTGTTCATCGGTAACGACGTGGGAGACACTGTGGCCCTGGCCTCCATGTGGATAGCCATACTGGCTCTGGGCATGCCCGCCATCGGGGGTCACTTCGCCATGGCTGGCAGCCTGCAGGGTGCTGGCGACACCCGTTGGCCGTTCATGGTGTCCATGATCGGGCTCTATGGCGTGAGATTGCCCCTAGCGTTCGTGTTGAGTACCTTCACCCCCCTGGGACTGATGGGCATATGGCTGGCGCTGCCGGCCGAATACTATTTGAGAATGACACTGGTCGGCTGGAGGCTGCGTAAGGGCAAGTGGAAGCACATCAATGTCTAATACTCTTCCTTGACCGTGGTGAATGCAGCGCAGGTGATTGTACGGCCCACGCCCTCCACATTCCTTATCCTATCTATGACCAAGGCACCGACATTCTCCAATGAATTGCCCCGGACCTTGACCATCATGTCATACTCCCCGGATATCAGATGTACCTCCTGAACGCCATCGATGGCGGATATGATCTCGGCCACGGTCCTCTGAGACACTGGCTCATGCGGTAGGAACGTCACCAGGATGAATGCAGTGATGCTCTCCCCCAGCAAGGAGTGATCGGGTATGACAGTGAAACGCCGGATGATGCCCTTGTCATGCATCCTGCGGATGCGCTCGTGGACCGTGGCCCGGGGCATATTCAGATCCTCGGCAATGGCCTTGGTGCTCCTGCGAGAGTCCTTCCTCAGCTCATCGAGGATGGCCCTGTCCTTCCCATCTAGCATAATGAGGGAAGGGCTGCATCTCAATAAACGTTTTACGGGATGCGATCCCCGGGTTCTTGTCAAACAATCTGACCTAATCCTATCGATCTTAACGGACGGTGTCAGCAGGAATGGGGGCAAGCTGAGACAGGACCCTGCCCCTTATGACCTCAACATCCTCGACGGCAGCGATCCGCGCCCCGGACTCGATGCACGACCTCATCATGTCCACCATGCTGCACCCACAATCGCATTCGGGGACGGCCCCAGAGGCAACGACCTGGCGGCCGCATGACGTGCAGGTGAAGGCCGATTTCCTCCCAGACATCTTGCCTCTCTTGGCCACAGGAGCGCCTTCCCGCTCTATCAGATCCAAGGCGAGATCCACCGTAGGGGCGTTGGTCATGCATGTGCCCACACCGAACCCATCAACACCATAGTCGACCGCATCGGCGATCGAACCCTCATCTAGACCGCCGGAAAGCAGTATGCGCACGCCCTCATGACCACGCAGATCCAGCTCCCACCTGATCTCCTGGACCAGCTCCCTTAGGTTCCCCCTTCGGGATCCAGGGGTATCCAATCGGATCCCCTCGAGACCGGGGACGGCCTCGACGGCCTTGAGCGCACCGAACTTCTCATCGGAGAACGTATCTATCAAAGCTATTCTCGGCACGGATGGATCGACGACCCGATCGAAGGCACGGTAGGCGGCCTCCTCATCCCCTATCATCAATATCAGAGCATGGGGGATTGTACCCATTGGCTCTCTTCCAATGCACTTGGCACCGATGAGTGTAGACACGCCATCGCATCCACCGATGTACGAAGAACGGTCCAACATCGGGGCCATGGCCGGATGCATCCTGCGAACGCCGAACGCCATCAATGAACGATCCCCTGCGGCCAATCTGCAGCGGGCAGCCACTGTGGCCACCCCTGAGCTGTGGCACAGCAGCCCGAGCAACGGCGTCTCCAGACGAGCGAACGCGGAATACGGGCCTTCGATGGTCATCACCGGGAACCTCACCCCTGCGTCATCCCTGGCCGGGAACAGTGTACCCTCTGGCAGGCAACGGACGTTTACATCGTGACCTTCCAATAGCCGTAGCGCTTCCTCGATGCCGCACAGCACCGCCCATGGCCAGCCTTTCGGCAATGAGCCAACGGTCAGTTCGGCCACCACGCGGGTGTCCGCCAGACCTTCAGCCTCCAACACCTCCATCGTACGGGAGAAATAGACATCAGTGGTCTCACCGTCAAGGATCTCCTCGTCAGTGGCCACTAGGAACCGTCTCATGCCCCATCCCCCGATCGGACCGGGATCATCAAGCTGGATGCACTGGTGGGCTCAATGGGAACTGATATGACCATATCACCAACCTCAGTCGCGGGAGAATGCAGAGAATCCGGGGAAGGTCGCCCCCTCGAAGGACTCCTCGATACGCATCAGACGGTTATACTTGGAGGTCCGCTCGCTCCGGGCCGGGGCACCTGTCTTGATCTGACCGCAACCGAGGGCCACGGCGATGTCGGCTATGGTCGTATCCTCCGTCTCTCCTGAACGATGCGATACCACCACGTTGTATCCAGCGTCGAACGCCATACGGGCCGCATCAAAGGACTCGCTTATCGTACCGATCTGGTTGACCTTGAGCAGCAGCGCATTGGCCGCCCCCGTCTCGATGCCACGAGAGAGCCTCTTGACGTTGGTGACGAACAGGTCATCCCCCACCAGCTGGACCCTATCACCGACCTTGCGGGTCAGCTCTGCCATGTCGTCGAACGCATCCTCCATGAACGGGTCCTCTATGCTGATCAGCGGATAGGTATCCATCAGATCGACATAGAAATCCACCATCTCCCCAGGTGTCAGCAACTGCCCGTCCACCTCGTATTCACCGTTGACGAAGAATTCAGAGGATGCGGCATCGATGGCCAATGCGAAATCGGACCCAGGGGTGTAACCGGCACCCTCGATGGCGTCCAGCATCGCATAGAACGCCTCCTCTGTTGAGTTTAGCGGGGGTGCGAAGCCGCCCTCATCGCCCACGTTGATGGCCGAGGCGCCGTATCGGGTCTTGAGCACGTCCCGCAGCGACCAATAGACATCGGATGCCATACGCATGCACTCTGTGAGGCTTTTCGCACCTCCGGGTATGACCATGAACTCCTGGATCCGCAGGCCTCCTCCAGCGTGCTTGCCGCCGTTGATGACATTGAACATGGGGACCGGTAGCACCTTTCCATCGCCCAGATGGCGGTACAACGGCACTCCCGCCGCCATCGCTCCGGCACGGGCGCAAGCCAGCGACACCGCGGTGATCGCGTTGCCGCCGAGTTCTGACTTGGTCTCGGTGCCGTCCAGATCGATCATGGCCTGGTCCAGCGACCTGAGATCGGTAGCGTCCATGCCCACCAGCACCGGCGCGATCCGACCCCGGACATTCTCAACCGCCTTGAGGACGCCCTTGCCCCGATAGCGGTCTCCATCATCCCTGAGCTCCAGCGCCTCGAACGTTCCGGTCGATGCTCCGGATGGGGCGATCGCCCTGACAGTATGGCCGGAGACCTCGACCTCCGCCTCCACCGTTGGATCGCCTCTAGAATCCAGGACCTCTCGAGCCCATACCCTGCTGATTATGTGATCCTTCATGAGAACTACCTTCTCGTCAGATGTACTTGACCGGGGCGTTGTCCCCAGCATCAACGACCTCCATATTGCGCTCTAGCAACGCCATCTCCCTGCTGTCCAACGCCCTAGGGTCCACCGAGATTATCAACCTAGAGCGTTTCTCCATGACCGCCTCGGTCACGTGATGCACCATCCTGATCACCTTGTTGAAATCGTTGTTGACCATCAGGAACTCGATGCCGTTGATGAGTACCACCGAGTCGTCCGCCTTCTCCACGAAGCGCACGATGGTATCCTTGAGAATGCCTATGTTGGCCGGGTTGACGTAGGCCTTGCCCAGCTTGTTCGATAACCAGATGATGGGGACGGTCTCCAGGTCGTACTGCTGCCTTATCAGTTGCGGATGATCCCGGGAAACGCAGAGACCCTGTACTCCGGAGGCGACCACGTCCACGAACATGTCGTACGATCGGATCGGCTTTCGCTCGCGTACCACGTAGCTATAGCCAGCGCGGACCATCATGTCCCTGGAAAGCTTGGTCAGCAACGCTGACTCGGCCTTACCATCTATCGCCTCCAGCAGCCTTTCCGCCAATTCGGTGTTGTCGAATGGTTTGCGTATGTACCCATATATGACGTCCTGCAGACCGAAGATGTCAGCACCTATGTCGGCAGTGGCGGTGAGCATCATGACCTTCATGTGATCCGTTAATCCGTCCTCCTTCATTCGACGGAGAACGTTCCAGCCGTCCATGTCCGGCATGTTGATGTCCAGTATGACAAGGTCTGGCATGACCTCCTCGGCCAGCCTGAGACCCTCAAGGCCACCGGACGCGAGCACTGGCTCCTGGTCGATGGATCGGACTATCTCAGACACTATCTCCCGGACGTCCTCGTTATCATCCACTATCAGGATCTTTGACAACTCAACACCCCAACATCACCGTTGACTTGTGGTAATCGGCTTTTGACATAATAAAATTGGGCAAAAACGGATAGGGGCCTTGGGCCCCTGAGATAGTTTCTATGATGATAGGACGGCCTATGCCTTCCTGCTCTCCTTAGCCTTGGGACGGAGGTTCTTGTAACCGCACTTCCTGCACCGTGTTGCCTTCTTGGCATTGGTAGCGGAACAGTTCATGCAGATCATCTTGTTGAGGAGCCTAGCCTCTGCCTCCTTGAAACGCGCCATCTCTAATCCTCCAACGTCCCGAACTGTGAAGCTGTATAAATACCTATCCAAACCAGATTCAGTCCAGTCTTCTGGAAACGCCCACCAGCACCAAATGGGCCAGCAACGCCTCCAGTTGGATGCGCTCGTTGCTGCCCTCCACGATGCGGAACTCGACCTCGCCGGTCTTATCCACCAGCCGGACCTTGTCCATGTCCGTGATACTGAGATCGAATATGGTCCGGTGCACCTGCTTGATGACATCCTGGCCTGATAGACCATATTCGATCATGATCTCATCGAGCTTGCTCCGGGCCTTGAGGAAATCACCCTCCAGTGCGGCCTCCATCATGCCTCTGACCTCCTCTGGCCTGGCCGTGCCCGAGGTCTGATAGATGACGTCCATGTCGATCGTGCCGCCTAGGGAGGCGGCCACCTGCATGGAATTGATGGCCTTCCTCATGTCGCCACCGGACACATGGACCAGCCCCTCCATCGCTTCAGGCGTGATATCCAGACCCTCAGCCTTGGCGATGCGGTCCAGGTACTCGCGTACGTCCTCCACCTTCAAGGGACGGAAACGGAACACGGCGCACCGGGATTGGATGGGATCTATGATCTTGGAAGGATAGTTGCAAGAAAGCACGAACCGACAGATGTGCGAGTATTTCTCCATGGTCCGGCGCAGTGCGGCCTGGGCCTCGGGTGTGAGAGCATCGGCCTCATCCAGGAAGATTATCTTGAAGTCCGCTCCACCTAGTGGGGAGGTGCGGGCAAACTCCTTGATCTTGCCACGGACCACATCGATGCCTCTCTCATCGGAGGCATTGAGCTCGATGCAGTTGGTGCGCCAGCTCTCACCGAACAGCTCCTTGGCAAGCGCAAGGGCGCAGGTGGTCTTGCCGGTGCCCGCAGGACCGGCGAACAACAGATGCGGCAGATTGTTGGTATTCACGTACGATCGTAGACGCGATGTGATCTCCTTCTGCCCCACCACCTCGTCGAGCTTGCGCGGACGATACTTCTCGATCCAGATCTCCCTCATGTCAACACCTGCTTACCTCTTGCTCTTCCGTAACCGGGATAGTCCACTGACCTCGCTCGACATCCGTTTCCAGAGGCCGTCCTTGGGCCCGGCCCACACCAGCCTCCCGCTACGCGGGTGCTTCCCGACCAGCTCACGGGATTTCAGGTCGTCCAGCGTGGACAGCACATCGGCCTCCAACTCGTCCGGCAGGGTCAGGGAGACATGGTCGACCACGTCCTGCGCGTACATCCCCACCCAGCTGGTGCTCTTCAATACCGAGGACACGCACTCCTCCAACTGTTCCCGGGCCTTGGGCATCAGGTTTCCCAACAGCTATTCCGCATTTAATTGTTTTCAGCGCCCAGGCGAAGGCTCTAGATCTGCTTGACCGTGTCCAATACCGAGTCCAGGAGCACATCGAATCCCAGGCGATCCACCCAACCCGATCGCTGGAAGATGTCCATGAACCCAACGCCAACGATCAAGGTGCGATCCTGACCGATCTCCTCCACCATGGTAATGGCCCGATCGATAGGTATGCCGAACTTCTCCATCGCAAGGCCGCCCATGACGACGAGGACGTCCGGCCTGATGGGATCCGCCTCACCAGGAACCGGAAACATCCCGGACCCCTCCAGCGAGATGACCGGCATGGCAGCGTCCACATCCCCATCGGGCAGATACACGAGCTCCATCCCCCGATCCCGTATGGCATAGGCTAGCAACGAAACGAATGGCGAGCACACACCCACCGACCCGGCGAACACCACCTTGCCACCATCGGGCACCTGTTCGAGCGCCCCGCGGAATGCACGAACTAGACCGCTTATCCCTTTCCACGACTCCATGGGAATGAGTTGCGTCCTGTGTTTAAATCGGTTGTCCCAAAAATACTTTATCACAATCGTTGAATGAAGGCCTGTGCGATGCAGCAGGTGTGTCCGGCCCGCGGTGGCATTCATACGATACAACGGCACCCATCTCTGCGATCTTCACTTCATGGAGTATGTGGAGAAAAGGGTCAAGCGGGAGGTAAGGTCCCAGCTCGATCTGTCGACCGGCGGTCACATCACCGTGGCCCTGTCCGGCGGCAAGGACTCGATGACCACGCTCCACCTGCTGCACGAGATCCTTTCGATGCGCCGGGACGTCACCTTGGACGCCATCACCGTGGATGAGGGCACCCCCGGCTATCGGGACATCTGCGTCGAGCGTTCCCGCAAGCTGTGCGATGAGCTGGGGGTGGACCACCACGTCATCAGCTTCGCCGAGGAGTACGGGATCACCATGGAGGACATCGGACCCCGGTCAGGTGTCAGAACTCCATGCTCATACTGCGGGGTGCTAAGACGGCGTTGTTTGAACCGCAAGGCACAGGAACTCGGGTCGACGCACATCGCCACCGGCCTGAACCTGGACGACACCGTGCAGTCGGTCATGATGAACATATCCCGGGGCGACGTGGAGCGGCTTGCAAGACTCGGACCGCACACCCGCATCCAACCAGGGCTGGTGCCACGCATCCAGCCGCTGCGCTCCATTCCTGAGAAGGAGACCTACACCTATGCTCTGTTGAGAGGATTGGACTTCCATGAGTCGTCCTGCCCTTGGTCGGGGGAGGCGGTGCGCAACGACTATCGCCATGTGGTCAACCTTCTGGAGGATGGGAGCCCAGGTACCAAGCACTGCATCCTCTCAAGCTATGATCAGCTGCGCCCCATGCTGCGTGACGCATACGCCCCTGCAGACCTGAGACAGTGCGAATGCGGTGAACCCTGTCTGGAGGAACGCTGCATGGCCTGTCGGCTTCTGGATGAGATCATCATCGAACCTCGTGAATGAGGAGAAATAGGAAAATGGTTTGAGTTGGTGTTTGAAAGGCCCTACACCAGTTCCTTGTACTCGTAGGCCTCGGTGCCCTCATGCAGGCAGTACATCACCTTGGTGAAGTCCTTCTTGAGCTCCCACACATCCTTGGCCACGTCCTTGGGGGATTCCTTCTTCACTGCAACGCGGTGGATGAGCTCCGCCACCTGCCTCATCTCGCTCTCCCTCATGCCGACACGGGTGAGCTCCTGAACACCCAACCGGATGCCAGAAGGATTGACGGCGCTCTGATCACCTGGTATCATGTTCTTGTTGCAGATGATGTTTGCTGCTTCCAGATCCTTGGAAACCACCCTTCCGCCCTCGTGCTCACGCACATCCACCGCGAGGGTGTGGGACTGGGTGAAATTGAGATGCGGGCAGAGGACCCCTATGCCCAGCTCATACAGTGCCGAACCTAGGGCCTGGGCGTTGTCGACCACCTGCTTTGCATAGCGCTCTGCAAAGATCATCTCTTCAGCAAGCGTTATGGACAGCGCCGCCATGGCATGCAGGTGGTGTGACGAGGTGACGCCGGGGAAGGCGGCCCGCTGCAGCTTCTTCTCCTGATCCTCATCCAGGTTCTCGCCTAGGAGTATGCCGTGGTTGGGACCGGGGAATGTCTTGTGAGTGCTGGCGGACAGTATGTTCACCCCTTCGCGCAGAGGATCCTGGAATTGCTTGCCAGCGATCAGACCGAGAACGTGTGCTGCGTCGTACCAAACGGTGCAGCCGACCTCCTGGAACGTCTCCTGCAACTCCTTCAGCGGCGGCGGGAACAGGAACACGGAGAGGCCGAACTGGGCCACCTTGGGCTTGACCTCCATCAGTACCTTCTTGGTCGCGTCCACGTCGATGTTCATGTCCTCTACGTTGAACGGGTAGTTGACCGAGTTCACGCCTCTGAGTCCGAAGGCTCCGAACTTGGCCGTGGATATGTGGGCACCCTGAGCAAGAGCGCAGGTAGTGAGAGTATCGCCGGGCTTGGCGAATGCGAACAGCACCGCCATGTTGGCCACCGTTCCCGATATGGGCCTGACATCGGCAAATGAGCACCGGAACAGCTTCTTGGCCAGTTCCAGGCACTTGAGTTCCACCTCATCCACGTAGATGTTGCCCTCATAGTACCGCTTCTTCGGCAGTCCCTCTGCATAGCGGTCGTGGAAGTCCGAGATCATCATCTCTTTGGCCATTGGGCTCATGAGATTCTCGGAAGCGATCATGGGCAACGACTGGTTGAACCAGCGGGTATGGGCCTTGACCTGATCCCGCACCCAGTATGCTTCATCCTTATATTCGTCTGTCATATGGCCTCAACCTTGTATCCTCAGATGTCAAATAAAGATTTTGTTCTCCTATGATATTTAGCCCCGTAACATTTAGGCTATTGAAAGCATATTACAAACTTATGAGCGATGCGGAGGAGGGACTCGATCAGAGCATGGTCGCGAGCTGTGGGCTATGCTGTCTCGATTGTCATGGACATACTGGAAGGATAGCGGATCTGGCCAGAGACCTGAGGAAGGAACTAAGAGCCTATAAGTATGATAAGTTCGCAAAGTTCGTCTCCGAGAAGGGATTCATGAAGGCCTTGGGTAACTATGACGAATGCTACGCGGCCCTCGGCGATATGGTCAAATTCCGTTGTAAGAAGGGATGCCAGAATGGAGGAGGGCCTCCTTTCTGCAAGATTAGGAAGTGTTGCCAGGACAAGGAGATCGAGGGGTGCTGGGAATGTGAGGACTTCGGATCGTGCGAGAAGCTTACGTTCCTCGTTGATGTACATGGCGATGCCCACATCAAGAACCTGAGGAGGATCAGGAAGAAGGGCATCGACGGGTTTCTGGCGGGCAAGAGGGATTGGTGAGTGGACGAACTTGTCAAGAACTGATCTCGAATGGTGTATCGATCAGAGTTCAGTTTGAAGCGTCCAAGATCGCAGTTCGATCATCTAGATACTGAGGGAATCAATCAGGGGCCTGAAGAAGGTCATAACCACCATCTACAACGTCTATGACCGTCCCAACGGGCGGATCGTGAACCAGGACCGGAAGCGGGACGTCACCAAGCTGCGCATGTGGAGGGCTGCCCATGGAAGCGCATGAACCCCTCAACGAGGAGATCCCCCTCACCGAGATGGAGATGGAGGACCTGGCGCTGGACGCCCTGTCCAGGCTGGGAGGCCTCGGCCGGGGGGTCACCAGCTCCAAGGTGGCCGAGGTCTGCGGTCTGGAGAAGAAGTGGACCAAGATCTGGTGCAAGAGCCTGCATACAAGGGACATCGCACAGATCGTCAAGGTCGACGGCAGGAGATACTATCAGCTCACGGAGAAAGGTGAGGGCTTCCTCAAGGATCCTGTGATCTGTCCCGAATGCGGAAAGCGGTTCATCAATTCAACAGGGATGAAGCTCCATTGCAAGAGGATCCATGACCGGGTGATCGATTCGCCGGCGAATGATCCTGACATGAAGAAGCCGCCTGCTGACGATCCGATCGAGCTCCTTGATGCCGTCCCGGAGGATCCTCCGATGATCGCTGCCGAGGAGCTGCAGGAGGACGTCGGCCCCGTGGATGGGATGGGGGACGACGAGCCGGTGGATCTAAAGGATCCTGTGCCGGCCGCCGTGCCCAACGGGGCCGACTCCCATGGGTTGGAGGAGCTGCAGGACGATGATGATGAGGTGGACGAGATGGAGCTCCTCGAGGAGCAGCTCCGGACGCCTCTGATCATAGACCCCGCCCCTCCAAATAAGATCCAGGATCTCAAGGCCCGGGTCCTGGTTGAGAGGGACGACTGGGAGATCACCACAGCCCCGGAGCGCGAAGGGATGAGGGTCATGGCCATGCTGACCCACACCGGTGAGGATGCGTGTGACGACATCGACGCGCTCCTGGACGCCTTAGCCTACTGCGAGGAGGCGTGCGAGGGCACAGGACTGCAGATATGCTACCGCATCGAGGTGGAGAAGACCTACGGATCATCCCGTCGATTGGGATCCTGCACCGTTACGGTGCGCGATGGGGGGCGGGCATGATTGCCAAGCGCAAAGTACAGGATTGCACAGCAGATAGAGCCTTACCTGGCGATACTGGAGCGCGAAGGCCGCAGCCATGTGACCCTGAGATCGTACCGCTTCATCTACATGAAGGCGCTCATGAGCCTGTCCGATGCAGGACTGGAGACCGCCATCCAAAGCATCGGAGAAAGAGAGATAGAGCATCTCCGCCAAGTGCTATGGCGAGACGTCTCGCCCGTCACAAGGAGGTGGTACTTGTCGATCCTGGGCTCCTTCCTGGAATGGAACGGGAATCCAGTGATCAAGCATATGATGATAGCGTGGCCCCAGGGGGAGCGCCTGAACGTGGACTGGCTGGAGCCCCTGGAGTACATAATGATCGAGGAGGCCGCCCACGGTGTGGAGGTTCCGCTCGTTCACCTCGAGGGCAAGCTAGGGCTGCGGCGCATCAGCGCCATGCGGCTCCGCAAGTGCGACGTGCACCTGGGATGGATGGATGTTCGCGGCAAGGGGCGTCATGGAGGCAAATGGCGCCAGGTCCCGTTCCAGAAGGACACGATGGCCGTCCTGGAGCAGTGGATGGCGGAACGGAACGCCAGGCTGCAACGGGCACAGAGGTACAACCCGACGGTCGAGGATCCGGAGGAGCTGCTGATCTGGCAACGATATGGATCTGTCGGGGGATATACGCCGACAGCCATAGACAACGTGCTCAAGAGGCTGTCGAAGCGGACAGGGATCAAGTTCTCGCATCATACCCTCCGAAGGACGTTCGGCAGATCGCATTGGATGGCGGGAACGCCGTTGGAGACGATAGCGACGCTCATGGGGCACGAGGACGTCAAGACGACGATCAAGTATCTCGGCATAAAATTGGACGATATGAGGACCGCGCAGGACGCCTTTGCGACCTTCATGGAAAAGGTGAAAAGGGGTCGAATATGACCCCCTTAACACCCATACTTAACAGGTCGGGGAAAACGGCTATTTCAACGGTTTTCGGGAACGGTGAAAAACCCATCTGGATGAGGGGAAGTGGGCCCAAAGAGATTCGAACTCTCGACCTCCCGGTTATCAGCCGGGCGCTCCAGCCAGTCTAAGCTATGGGCCCATGTGTCGCAGGTTGGGGAATAATGAGGTTCAATAAAAATGTTTCCATTGACATGCCTCAAATGCATCCTGGCCAGATTGAGCGAACCTCAATAGATAGTTCCTGTTTCCGAAGTGAATTCCTATGATATTTCAGGTTCGATCAATAACATTTTACAACATGTTAAATAATGTTAATTCGACTAGATAGATAGGACGGACCTTATATGCCAGAAACTGTTGATGATTACTCGGACAGACTTCTAAATGTCATTCTGGACGCCATCGATGATATAATCCTCATTCACGACCCGGATCATACCGTGATATGGATGAACAAGGCGGGGTTGGACGCCTTGGATATGAAACTCGATGATGTCATCGGCCAGCGATGTTACCAGATCTTTGGGTATTCCCGTAAATGTGGCGATTGCATAACGCCGCTTGCGATCACGGAGAAGAGGATCGAAAAAACGAACAAATACCTGCCTACCATTGGACACAATTATGATTGCACCAGCATCCCAGTTATGGATGACAAGGATAATCTCATTCTAGTGGTGCAGCATCTCCGGGCAACTTCCTTGAAGTAGATGAAACCCTCCATAAGCGGTAATACCGCTATGCTCTTGCAGACGTCTGTATGGATCCAAGCGCATCATTCATGATCGTTGAACGTCCTGATCGTTATGGTCAAGTATCCAATATTGATGATTTCCTTTCACTACATCTCGGTCGTGGGCAGGTTCGGAAAGGTAATCTACCTCGAAGAGGATAAGGACCCGATCCAATGGCTGATGGTCTCAAGAACCGGGGGCGCTCCCGTAACGACATGAATGAACGCAGGGTTGCGGTGGAGGATCTGACCGGAACCAACCTCGAACACATATCCAATTGCTCTTTTGATCCAGAGATGGCAAGCCGGAACGTGGAGAATATGATCGGCGTCACCCAGGTGCCCTTAGGGTTCGCCGGACCGCTGAGGGTCAACGGTGAGCATGCCCACGGTGAGTTCCTAGTTCCCATGGCCACCACCGAGGGCGCCCTGGTCGCATCTGTGAGCCGAGGTTGCTCCATCATCACCTCCGCTGGCGGTGCTGATGCGATAGTGGTCAAGAACGGGATGACCCGAGCCCCTGTGTTCAGAGCCACGGGCATACGTCAAGGTGCGGAAGCGATCAGATGGGTGGAGGGACACCTGGACGAGATCCGTTCAGTGGCCGAGTCCACCACCAGCCACGGAAGGCTGCTTGACATACAGCCATTCCAATCGGGAAGAAGCCTCTACCTCAGATTCGTCTATGACACTGGCGATGCAATGGGTATGAATATGATCACCATAGCCACCGAGGCCGCATCTATGCTGATAGCCGAAAGGACCGGTCTAGAGATCGTATCGGTGTCAGGAAATGTCTGTGCCGACAAGAAGCCAGCGGCCATCAACTTCATAAACGGTCGTGGGAGGATGGTCCACTCTGATATCACTGTTCCTAAGGGCATGGTAGAAAAGCGCCTACATACGACTGTGGATGCGATCGTGGAAACGGGCATAAGGAAAAATCTTACTGGGGGTGCAATATCCCTATCCTACGGTTTCAACGCCCATGCTGCAAACATGATCGCTGCGATATACATAGCCACAGGCCAAGACCCAGCTCAGGTGGTGGAAGGAAGCATGTGCATGACATCCGCAGAGAACGTCGAAGGGGATCTATACATGTCGGTGCGGCTTCCCGCCATCGAGGTGGGCACGGTCGGAGGAGGAACTCGACTACCTAGCCAGGCAGAAGCTTTGAGGATGATGGATTGCATTGGGACGGGAAAGGCCTCCAAACTGGCTGAGATCGTTGCCGCCACTGTTCTTGCTGGCGAGCTCTCCACGCTTGGAGCTCAGACCGCAGGACATCTTGGACGGGCACACAACGACCTTGGACGTTGATGATGTGAAGGTCCTGGTAACCTCGCAGATCCCAGACCAGGGCCTAGAGCTCCTGAGACAGCATCATCATGTAACGGTGATCGACACATCTCGGACGGATTCGCTTCTCAGTGAGCTAGGGGACAAAGATGCCCTGCTTTGCCTTCTAAGGGACCGTATCGATCAAACCCTTATGGATTCCGCCCCCTCTCTTCGCGTGGTGGCTAACCTTGCCGTAGGCATTGATAATATCGATGTGGATGCAGCGACTAGGAAAGGCATTCTAGTGACCAACACGCCAGATGTTCTGACGGAAGCCACTGCGGATATGACCTGGGCATTGATCCTCGCCGCCGCCCGAAGGGTGGTCGAGGGCGATTCATTGATGCGTTCTGGATCGTTCACCGGCTGGAGCCCGATGCTGTTACATGGAAAGGAACTTAGGGGATCGCGCCTAGGCATTGTCGGCATGGGTCGAATAGGCAGCGCGGTCGCCCGTCGAGCACGGGGGTTCGATATGGATGTCATCTATCACAATCGGAAACCGGCCGCCAATGAGAGGGAACTAGGCGCTAGGATGGTGTCACTGCACGAATTACTCACCACATCGGACATAGTGTCCTTGCACGTTCCAGGAACGGCAGAGACTCACCATCTTATAGATGCTAGCGCCCTCGGTTCCATGCGAAATGACGCCATATTGA
>JAUVWO010000119.1 GCA_030604065.1 Methanomassiliicoccales archaeon
CCCATGATGGGCATACCCTCCTCAGCTCGTCGTACCAGCGGATCATGAAGATCGAATCTCTCGATGAGCTTGCCGATAGTAGTGCTCTCGCCCCCAGGTATAGCTAGGCAGTCGACGGACTCCAGGTCGGCGGACTTCCTTACATTCACCACCTCGCCCCTGATACCCAGGTCCCTGAACGCCCTCTCGAACGCCTCGACATGTTCGGGAGCGGCGCCCTGTAACGAGACCACGCCTGCCTTCATCGGCGCCCTGATTGACCGTACTCGATGATAATGCTTTTTAATCCTAGTAGAGATTGCGACGGTCGATGATGGCCTGGGTCTTGGGTGCCCATTCCAGCTCACCGGTACGTAGGATCTCGATCGTAGGGGTGGCCAACAGATCGTTGTCCATTCCCTCACGTATCTCCAACACCGCTTCCAGCGCCTCCAGGATGATAGCCTTCGTATGTGGATCGTTTCCTTTGACCTCGACCCTGAAGGTTATCATGTCCTGGTATCCTTCTTGATCGATGATGGCCTGATACCCGATCACGTCCTCAATGCCTAGGATGGCCTCATCGAAGAGCATAGGATACACCTTTTTACCGAAACCAAGTTTGGTCATCATGTCCAGGCGCCCCTGGACCTTGCCTATCTTCAAATTGAATCCGGCCCCACAGCTACATGGGGGATGGATCAGGGATGAAAGGTCTCTGGTACGATACCGGATCAGCGGAGTGGCTTCGTAGTTGAAAGAGGTGATGATGAGCTCCCCCTCCTCGCGATCACCGCACTGCTCCCCGGTCTCGGGGTCTATGCACTCGAATAGGAAATGTCCCTCGTTGGTGTGAAGGCCATCCTGTTGGAAGCATTCGACCGCCGTGGCCAGCCCCATCTCGGTCATGCCATACTGGCTTAGTGCTTTACAGCCCCAGGCCTCCTCCAGCTCCCTCCGCATAGACTCTGGAAGGGGCTCGGCCGAACAGATGATGCATCGTATCCCCAATGATCTGAGGTCGTACCTGTCCCTAGCCAACACAGTAATGCGATGGATAAAGGATGTCAACCCTATCAAGGCAGTTGTGCTGCTGTGCCGCATGGTCGCTATCTGCTCGTCAACATCCACCGAATCGCAGATGACCGGGTTGAAACCCACGATATAACATGCTCCTGCGAGCATCTCTCCAGGATCCCACTGGGCCACAGTTGGGAACATGATCTGAAGCGTATCACCATTTCCCAACCTGAACATCCTGAACGCAGACGATATGGCGTCAATGGTGCCCAGGACATCCTGCCGCGAGTAGAACAGCCGCTTCCGTACCCCTGATGTTCCGGATGTGGAGAATATGCGCTCGACCTTGCTTTGAGATATGTTCAGGAAGCGGAACGTATTACTGGCTAGATCTGAGGGATCAGTAAGCGGTATACGGGTCAGATCGGAATATTCCCTTATCTCCTCTGGCCTCACACCCGCAGACTTGAACCGATCTCGGTAGAAGACGGAGTTGGCCTCAACATAGGCCATCGATGCCCTCAGCTTATGGAGCTGGTATTCAGTGAGGGTCTCTCGATCCACCTCGTCCAGGCTTTGCAGCCCCAACGAGGATCTGAGGGACTCGTCGACCTTGAACTCAGACTTGACCCGCTGGACCATCCAATCCTCCAGAGGATTGAGGGAGTCACCAGGCAACCGTGTGAGCCGACGCCTAATCATCATCACCTTTAGCTTGTCCAGCGCACGCATGCACCGGCATGGTGACCTGCGAAGATAATCTTTTCCGAGTGCTTTCGCATACCGTAGCACATCCGTTCCGATATGTTAAATCCCAGTCATGCCTGGATAGTGTGATGTCCGCCGATTGGAAATATATTCATGACCGCATCCGGCGCGCGACCAACCTGGCCACATCGCCGGTGGGTGTGAGGCTGATCAAGGATGCCTCCGAACTGGATAGGCTTGAGACCAAGAGAGTGGGATCGACTGCATTGTGCAAGATGGCCCTGACCGCCAGATACTATCGAGAAGATGGCGTAATATCCTCCACCGCCTCGGATCAACGATGCGTTTGGGGCGCCAGCAACGTGGGCCTGATGGCCAGTCCAGAACGGTTGATCAATGGAAGCCTGTACATACCGTTCACCAGAGATACTGAGGCGGCGGCCAACCTGCATCACAGCATCGAAATGATGGGCGATGAGGGAAAGCGCTACGACGCCGTCTTGATGGCTCCTCTGGACCTGATGCCCGCGGAACCACAGGCCATTGTGGTCTATGTCACCTCAGGACAGGCACTCAGACTGATCCTGGCACTGGTCTATGCCAACGGGAGGGCCATAGAGACAGCAATGACCGGGCAGTGCTCATTATGCACCAGTATCGCCAAGGCCATCGATGGAAAGGTATCGCTGGACGTACCATGTATCGGAGATCGCAGCTATGGACTAGTAACCGATGATGAGCTGTTGATGGTCATCCCCGCGAAAATGACGCAGCAACTGATGGAGGGGTTAGACGGTACCAAGACCGCCGGTTCCCATCCCTATCGGCCTAACGTGCAATGGATGGTGTCCATGCCAGGGCCGTACATGCCTTACCCCCATGAGACTCGCTGACCTTTCGTTCATGAGGTTGAAACTTCGGAAAGGTTTTTGTAGAGCGTTCCGATAGTTGGAATGGGAGAGACATGGTACTGACACCAGAAATGCAACAGGTGGGTGTGACCTCTCAATTACTCACAGCCTGCCATCGATTCAACTGCCCCCAGTGTGGAAAGGAGTTCAGCATGTTCCAGTCCCGGGCCATCGCCTGCAGGGGATGTCCGTCGGCCAACAAGGATTGCAAATTCGTACGTTGCCCCCATTGCGACTCTCATTTCCCTATAGATGGCACGCTCGTCAATTCCAAGGAAAAGGGGCATTTCATGTCCAACTATATGAACTCGATCGTGAATAACTACTACAATAGCTTTGGAAAGGTGGAGAAGCGCTAGCTTCTCCTTTGTTCTCACTTGCAGGCATACCTGGACAGGATCTGATGCCTGTACATGGTCTCGCCTGCGGTGTTGTTCACGTTGAATAGACAGAGCGGTATCAGTCTGTTGTCAGGCGTGACCACATGGATGCAGCAACGCTCCCATCTCTCAACCTCGCCCACCCAGACGTCCTGGAACGGCATGGCCGAAACGGTTAGATAGTTGGTCTTCGCCC
>JAUVWO010000112.1 GCA_030604065.1 Methanomassiliicoccales archaeon
CCATTGAGGAACCGATCGAGACTCCCGTGGAGGAACCCATTGAGGAACCGATCGAGACTCCCGTGGAGGAACCCATTGAGGAACCGATCGAGACTCCCGTGGAGGAGCCTGATCATGTTGATGAGGCAATCGAGGAGGTGACCAAGTAATGGCTCTCCTTAGGACCTCCGAAATCCGTGATATGTCAGTCGAGGGTCGTCAGAGGCGGCTCCAGGAGTATCGCGACGAGCTCATGAACGAGCGTGGCACAGCCGCTATGGGGGGTGCGCCAGCAAATCCGGGACGGATCAGGGCGTTGAGAATAGGCATCGCCCGGATCCTGACCATCCAGAAGGAGGAAGAGAAGTAATGGCGGAGATATGCCCCGTATGTGGACTCCCCAGCGAGCTCTGCATGTGCGAGGAGATCGCACGAGAACAGCAGACCGTGAGGATCAGCACCGATCGACGTCGTTACGGAAAGACGGTGACCGTCATAGACGGCATCGATGAGAACGACATCGACATTGACGACCTAGCGCGCAAGCTTAAAACCAGATGTGCCGCAGGCGGAACTGCCAAAAAGGGACGCATCGAGCTTCAGGGCGAGCATCGCAAGAAGGTCAAGATGGTGCTAGATGAGATGGGCTTCAATACGGAAGTCATCTGATGAAGAAGAGGGATTTCATGAGAACGGAATTCATAGGATTGGATGTGCAGGTCGACCCGATAGGGGTGGCGGGACGTGTGGTCAACGAGACCAAGAACACCATAACGGTGGAGTCCCACGGCCAGGAGCGCGTGGCGCCTAAGCAGGGCAACGAGTTCCGTTTCACATACGAAGGCAACGTGTATACCGTCAATGGCTCTGATATTCGTTTCAGGCCGGAGGACAGGATCAAGAGGATTAGGTGATATCATGGAAGGCAAGGTTCGAGACATCGGTGTGGATGTAACCCCTCCCGAGATTGCCTGTGACGACGTCAACTGTCCCTTCCACGGGACTCTGGCGGTCAGGGGACAGATAATCGATGGCGTTGTGGTCTCTACCAAGATGAGTAACACTGCAGTGGTGGAGCGCAACTATCTGAGATACATCAACAAGTACGAGAGGTACGAGAAGAGGACCAGCAGGTACTCCGTCCACGCCTCGCCCTGCATGGGTGTCAAGGTGGGCGACAATGTCAAGATCATGGAGTGCAGGCCGGTAAGCAAGACTGTATCCTTCGTCGTCATTGAGAAGAGGTGATGGCAGTGAAGGGCATAGCTGGCAATCAGACGAATGGGGTCCAGACCGGGACCAGACTTGAAGTCATCGACAATACTGGTGCAAAGGTGATCCAGGTCATTGCGGTTCCCCGCTACCATGGCGTGTCCCGGAGGTACCCTCGAGCCGGGATCGGTGACATAGTCGTCGCCTCGGTCAAAAAGGGTACTCCTGAGATGAGAAGACAGAGAGTCTACGCCGTAAGAGTGAGACAGAGGAGGACGTTTAGGCGTCCTGATGGGATCATGGTGTCCTTCGAGGACAACGCCGCCGTCATCACTACAGAGGACGGTCAGACCAAAGGGACGGACATCAAGGGTCCGGTGGCCAGAGAGGCCGCCGAGAGGTGGCCCAGGGTGGCCGCGACCGCATCACAGATCGTGTAGGTGAGGAAAATGGTAAAAAGTACCAAGGCAAGAAAGCAGAGAAAGGCGCTGTACAACGCGCCCAACCACATCAAGCGGCGAATGGTCGCCTCCCACCTATCCCGCGATCTGATCCAGGAGTACGGTAGGAGGTCCATGCCAGTAATTAGGGGTGACACCGTCGTTGTCGTACGTGGGGAAGAGAGCATCCTCGGCATCGAGGGCAGGGTCCAGGGCGTCGATACCAACACCGGAAGGATCACCGTGGAGGGCGTGACCATCGCCAAGGCAGATGGCACCCAGGTGGCGAGGCCTGTACACGCATCCAATTTGGAGATCAGTAAGATGGATCTATCCGATGATTGGAGGAGAGAAAAGCTCCAGAGGAGCAAGGAGGGTTCGCAATGACCAAGAGCATGAAGAGATTGACCGCACCACGCAGCTGGCCCGTGAAGCGTAAGGTCAGCGTGTTCATCACCAAGCCCAACCCGGGCCCCCACGCCATAGATGGTGGTATGCCCCTGGCGCTTGTGCTTAGGGACATGCTCCAGGTGTGTGACACCGCCAGGGAGGCGAAGAGGATACTTGGCCAGCGGGACATCTTGGTGGATGGCAGGGTCGCAAAGGATCCCAAGCTCCCGGTGGGTGTCATGGACGTCGTGAGCATCCCCCGAACGGGTAATCACTATCGCATGGTGCTTAACCCTAAGGGGAAGCTTGAGCTCGTCCGCATAGACGCTGACGATGCTACATGGAAGCTGTGTCGTATAGAGAACAAGACAATGGTCAAGGGCGGTCGCGTCCAGATAAACCTGCATGATGGCAGGAATCTTGTCATAGATGAGGATGACTATCGCACTGGCGACGTCATCAAGCTAGCGCTTCCGGAGCAATCGGTCATGAGCAGATACCCATTGAAACAGGGTAGCATTGCCCTCATCGTCTCTGGATCCCATACAGGAGAGACAGCGATCGTTGACGAGTATGCCATAACTCGGAGGCCATCTCCTAACATCGTTCGGTTTAAGGACGGCAGGGAGACCGTGAAGAAGAACGTTTTCGTGATCGGTGACAAGGCACCGGAGATCAAGTTGCCGGAGGGTAGCGCGATATGAACGCCATGAGATCTCCCAGGGTCGAGAAGGTCGTGGTCAATATCGGCGTTGGCGAGGCCGGCGAGCGCCTGTTAAAGGCACAGAAGGTTCTGGAGATGATCACTGGGCAGACCCCGGTTACCACTATTTCTAGGACCGTCAACCGTGACCTGGGCATTCGTGAAGGAATGCCCATCGGGTGCAAGGTCACCCTCCGCGGAGAGGGGGCAGAGGACTTCCTAAAGAGAGCGCTGTGGATCAGGGAGAACCGTATTGCTGGTTATTCTTTCGATCCTGAGGGCAACATGTCCTTTGGCATAACCGACTACACTGATTTCGAGGGCATGCGCTATGATCCCGAGATCGGGATATTCGGCATGGATGTCAGCGTCATCATCAACCGTGCTGGTAACCGTATCACCCGGAGGAGGATAATGAAGAGGAAGCTGTCCAAGAACCATCGTATGACTCAGGTAGAGGCCAAGCAGTTCGTCAAGGACAGGTTCGACGTCGAGGTGGTCGAATGAAGCCAGATAAGGACTTCGGCAGGAGCAAGGGTTGCATCCGTTGCGGCAGGAAGAGGGGCATAATCAGGCGCTATGGTATGCACCTGTGCCGCCAATGCTTCCGTGAGATCGCACCCCAGATAGGATTCAAGAAGTATTCGTGAGGTGGTATTGATGCAGAGCGATCCTTTGAATGACGCCATGTCGACAATCAAGAACGCGGCGACAGTAGGCAAGAGCGAGTGCCACATCAAGCCATCGTCCAAGCTTATTGGCCGTGTACTCAAGGTTATGCAGGATTACGGATACATTAACCAGTTCGAGTATGTCGAGGATGGCCGGGCCGGCAAGTTCCGGGTTGTGCTGAAGGGCGCCGTAAATAATTGCGGTGTAATCAAGCCCCGGTACTCGGTCAAGAGGCAGGACTTGGAGAAGTTCGAGTCCAGATACCTCCCGGCCCAGGACTTCGGCGTCCTTATCCTCACTACCACTGCGGGAGTGATCTCCCACATGGAGGCGAAGGAGCTGGGCGTGGGGGGCAAATTGCTGGCCTACGTGTACTAAGGTGAGGACATGACTATCGCAGGAATCATCGAACAGAATATCGAGATGCCCGAGGGGGTCACCGTGCAGTCATGCGG
>JAUVWO010000042.1 GCA_030604065.1 Methanomassiliicoccales archaeon
CACACATTCCTGGGGGCATGGTGACGCCGAACTGCCTGCGGCGGATAGCGGATGTGGCAGAGCGTTACGGTGCCAAGGCTTTGAAGCTCTCTTCGGCAGAGAGGATCGTGATCGTCGGTCTGAAGGAGGAGGACATAGATCTCGCATGGGGGGACCTAGGAATGCCCGCTGGTGCCGCCATTGGACCGTGTGTTCGTAGCATCAAATTCTGCCCGGGCACCACCTTTTGCAAGATGGGTCTGCAGGACGCTGTGCGTATGGGTATGAGATTGGACGACCGTTTCCATGGGCGGGAGATGCCGAGCAAGTTCAAGATTGGCGTGTCCGGATGTCCTAATACCTGCGCTGAATCGCCCATAAAGGATATTGGTCTCATTGGTCGAAAGGACGGTTGGGAGGTTCAGGTCGGCGGAAGGCTAGGTCGGAAGCCAAGGCTTGGGATCACACTAGCGATCGGGTTGAACGACGAGGAGGCCGAGGCAATGGTGGACAGAGTGATCGAGCTCTACTCCAATGAATCTGGCAAGCAGAGGTTGGGGGAGTTCATTGATGAGTTCGGTTGGGATGTTTTCCGAAGCATGGTGATAGAGGAATGACCGTGTACAGGGTGGTCAGGAGCGATGAGGAATGGAGACGAATGCTAACTCCCTTGCAGTATGAGGTGCTACGTCGTAAGGCCACCGAGCCTAGATTCTCAAAGGAGCATTATCACAACATCCATGATGGCACGTACGTCTGCGCTGGTTGCGGAAACCCGCTATTCTCCTCATCGACGAGATATGATTCCGGGTCAGGTTGGCCATCGTTCTTCCGTTTGATCGACCCAGTCGCGGTGAAAACTCTCTTAGATCATGAGCTGGGTTACGAGAGGATCGAGGTCCAATGCGCCCTATGCGGGGGTCACTTGGGTCATGTGTTCGATGATGGCCCCCTACCCACAGGAGGGATGCGATACTGCATTAACTCCGCATCCTTGGACCTCATTCCCGATGACGGCTGAGGAATTCGGACAAGATGCTTCCATGGTCGAAGGCAAGGTCCGGAAGTTCACTGGGATCGTAAAGCCCAACGGCATCAGCATCGTCCCCTGCTTTCAGCGACCCGCCGGAAGGCGCTAGATGGAAGACGATGGAGATAGTATGTCCTCGAGGATCACGCTCAGGTGCGGAATAGATACCGATCACGTCGATGATGCGACCCTCCATGCCCGTCTCCTCCCTCAACTCGCGAAGGATGGCTTCCTCCACCCTCTCTCCGTAATCGACAAACCCTCCTGGGAGCGCCAGGAGCCCCTTGAATGGATCACGCCCCCTCCGAATAAGAACCAACTGCCCATCTATCATCAGCACGCCATCGACGGTGATCATAGGGTTACGGTAGCGCCGCCTCAATACTTCCCGAGTGGCTCCTATCTGGGACTTGTAGGAGAACAACAACGCTTTGCCAGCATCGGTAAGATTCGTGTCCGATCCCCTGGACACCAGTGGCTGGCCCATGACCTGTTCCATATGGGTGATCAGATCCTCTGCGTCCTCAGCCTGCATTCCTGCCTCGACGGCGGATCGGTCGATGTCACCCATTGATATGATGCCCTCAAGCAGCTTCGCACCCCACTCGTCCAGGACGCACACGCCTCCCCTCTCCAGCCATAGTCGGTAGCCCAGATCGAGACCTTCCATCCATTATACTAATGTTCAGGCATTAGATAAGCATAACTGAGGGGGACCAGAGGCTTTATAACAGAAATGAATGTAGAGGGATTTGATGTCCGGCGGGCAATATCGGTTACCAACCGTCCTAACTGTGGACGAGATAATGGACAAGGCGTTCAGCCGTGCCTCCCGTATCAGCAAGAACGGTACCAATGCCTTTGATGGCAAGAAGAAGACCGCTCTTGCCCGGGTGTCCGCTGCCGGGGACATAATACACTCAGTTCTAGAGCGCTACGTGAAAGCCTTCCCACGGTTGGAGCACGGAGAGGGGTTCCTGTCCGAGATGGTCGATGTCATCATTGGCCTCGATGCCTACAAGCATTCGTTGGGAGCGCTTAAGTGGTGCTCTTGGAAGACGATGCAGATCACAACAAACTACCTGACCATGATAAGGAGGGCAAAGGACATCGAGCAGATCGACCCCATTCGCAGGGAGTACTTCGGTCGAACTTCATCGCTACTTAGACGGATATCCAAGGACTTGAAGTTCCTGGCTGACGCTAGGGAGGCGTTCAAGAAGCTGCCCACCGTGGAACTGGAAGTGCCCACACTGGTGATCGCTGGATATCCTAATGTTGGCAAGAGCCAGCTGATCAACGCCCTAAGCAACGCCAAGCCCCAGATAGCGTCGTATCCGTTCACCACCAAGGGCATCGTCATTGGCCATATCGATAAGGGCTGGAAGCGATATCAGTTGATCGACACCCCTGGGCTGTTGGACCGGACCCTGGGGGAGAGGAACAACATCGAGCTGCAGGCGGTCATAGCGCTCAAGCACCTGGCTGATGTGATCGTCTTCCTGTTGGACCCGTCTGAGACCTGCGGCTATCCAATGGAAAGGCAGCTGGCTCTTCTCGAGTCAGTGAGGGAACATTTTTCCGAGGTGCCGCTAGTGGAGGTGGAGAGCAAGGCCGATGTCAAGCGTGGCGATGGCGATCGACTCTCCATATCTGCCATGAAGGGCGAGGGCCTAGATGAGCTCATGAGGGCGGTGTCTCCCATGCTCGATCGCCGATATACCGATTCGGGCACTCTGTTCTGAGCCCTTATCTATCATGAGCCCGTTCGGAGGGACGGATGTCTGACCTGGTGTGCAGCGAGGCAATGTGGCGGTACTTTGATGAGCTCATTCAGGGCACTGAGGCCTGCTATAGCATCGCTCGTAAGGCACGGGCCCGAGGCCTTGATCCAGAGACCTACGTGGAGATACCCAAGGCTGAGGACCTCGCCTCCAGAGTAGAGAAGCTCTTGGAGGACTGGAAGGTCGATGGCGTCGCTGAAAGGATACGTGAGCTATCCAAGGAGTACAACCGAGAGGAGGTCTCTCTGTTGGTCGCAAAGGAAGTTGCCCAGGATGATCGGGGGGGCAAGCTCAACAAGGAGGAGTGCATCGACCGGGCCATTCGTGTGGGCCTGGCGGTACTGACTGAGGGCATTCTTGTGGCCCCACTAGAGGGGATAGCCAAGGTCCGTATCATGAGCAACCGTGATGGATCCCAGTATATTGACATCCAGTTCGCTGGCCCCATACGTGCCGCTGGAGGTACTGGTCAGGCGATGAGCGTCCTCATAGGCGATGTGGTGCGGCGCGAGCAAGGCATCGGCCGGTACATACCGGAGCGGGGGGAGGTGGAACGATTCAAGGAGGAGATCCCTTTGTACAAGAGGCAGCAGCATCTCCAATACTCCCCAAGCAATGATGAGATCGATCTCATCGTAAGCAATTGCCCGGTGTGCATTGATGGCGAAGGCACGGAGAAGGTGGAGATATCCGGGTTCCGGGACCTGCCCCGTATAGAGACCAACCGGGTTCGAGGAGGCGCATGTCTGGTCATAGCAGAGGGGCTGTGCCAGAAGGCGCCCAAGATACTCAAGCATGTGGCCAACCTGAAGCTGGAAGGATGGGATTTCATGGAGGAGTTCGTCCGTGGCAAGGCCGGGACGAATGACAATGGGGGCAAGGATGATCCAGCCAATGGCGTCAAGCCCTCCTATAAATATTTGAAGGACATTGTCGCTGGCCGCCCGATCTTCAGCCATCCTTCCCGTATAGGCGGCTTCAGGCTGCGATACGGTAGGGGCAGGACCACAGGGTTAGCGGCCATCGCCATCAGCCCGGCTAGTATGCATGCTTTGCAGGACTTCCTTGCCATAGGCACTCAGATCAAGATCGAGCGGCCAGGCAAGGCCGGGGCAGTCACCCCCTGTGATGCCCTCGATGGGCCATTTCTGCTTCTGGATGACGGTAGCCTGGTCCAATGCCAGACCTCTGAGGAAGTCATGGCGGTGAGGGACAGGGTCGATACGATAATCGATCTGGGGGAGATACTGATACCTTTCGGGGAATTCGCCGAGAACAACCACGTACTCGTCCCGCCCTCATATACCCTGGAGTGGCATTTGCAGGAGCTCCGGGCACGGACACAATCCTTGCCGGAGGATTGGAGGTCCCCCTCATTCGAGAGGGCGTTGGTCATGTCTAAGGAGTTGGACGTGCCCCTGCACCCGGCTCACAACCTGTTCTGGTCCGACGTGAGCATTGACAGCCTGCAACATCTTCGTGAGGCGGTGATCGATACTGGACGCATTGAGAGCACAGCTAGGTTCCGTCCTGATGCTCAGGCCAAGCGCACTCTTGAGGACATAGGTGCATTGCACACCATGGTGGAGGGCGAGGCGTCCCTGTTCCCATGGGAGTCGTTCATTGCTGGCCTTGGCTTGGGTGTAAATGGTGATTCAGTGGTCGAGCTGCGACCCTTAGATGGTGACGATTCACTGGCTGCGGTCTCAGACTGCATGGGCGTGAAGGTCATGCCAAGGGCGCAGACCCGTATAGGCACTCGCATGGCCAGGCCTGAGAAGGCCAAAGAACGCAAGATGAATCCACCGGTACACCTGCTGTTCCCTATCGGCCTGAATGGTGGTCCGCAGCGTCTGCTCAAGGCAGCGGCGGCCAAAGAATCAGGCAACGGTGGCACCGAGCTGGAAATTGGTGTCAGGCGTTGCCCTGTATGCGAGCGACTGGTGGTAGGATGCATGTGCGATTGTGGGTCCCACACCAAGCCATTCGACAAGCCGACCAAGCAGGGGGTAAGAATAACGGAGCACATCGCCAAGGCCGCGGAGCGGCTGGGAGTGGTCAACGTCCCAGAAATCAAGGCTGTTCAGGGGATGATGTCCCGCACCAAGACGCCCGAAGCCATCGAGAAAGGCATCCTCCGGGCCATGAACGAAGTGTTCGTCTATAAGGATGGGACCTGCAGATTCGATATGACCGACGTCCCGGTGACGCACTTCCGACCGGTGGAGATCGGGCTTAGTGTAGAGGGTGCTAAAAGACTTGGGTATTTCCATGACATGCATGGTGCACCTATGGAGCGAGACGATCAGCTAGTGGAGCTCAAGGTCCAGGATTTCATACCTTCAGAGTCGTGTGGTACCTATCTTGTGAAGGTGGCCAACTTCATCGATCAACTGCTGGAATTGCATTACGGTCTGGAACCGTTCTATAGGGCCACTGAAAAGGAGGACATGATCGGCCACATGGCCATTGGTCTGGCTCCTCACACGTCGGGAGGTGTCCTATGCCGCATCATCGGTTACACCAAGGCCAATTCGGGCTATGCCCATCCGTTCTTCCATGCGGCCAAGAGGCGGAACTGCGATGGTGACGAGGACTGCATCATGCTGCTCATGGATGGACTGCTCAACTTCTCCCGTACCTTTCTTCCGGATAGGCGAGGGGGGCTTATGGACGCGCCGCTGGTCCTGACCTTGAGGCTGGCCCCAGATGAGGTGGATAAGGAGGCTCAGAACATGGACGTCCTCCATGAGTACCCTTTGGAGCTATATCGAGCTGCCTGTGAGTACCGTCACCCCAAAGAGATCAAAAGGATAATGGACATGGTCGAGTCCCGCATAGGAACAGAGGCCCAGTACGAGGGGCTAGGCTTCACCATAGATACTAGGGACATCGCCGAGGGTCCCAAGGATTCAACATACAAGGTCTTGGATACCATGCTGGACAAGATGAATGCCCAGCTGGATCTGGCTCGACAAATAAGGGCAGTGGACGCCTCCGATGTGGTCACCCGGGTGGTGTCCAAGCATTTCATGCCCGATATGATAGGCAATCTCAACTCGTTCAACCGACAGCAGTTCCGGTGCACAAAGTGTGGGTCCAAGTACCGACGCATACCCTTATCCGGTAAGTGCTACTGTGGCAACAAGCTCACTCTCACCGTACACGAGGCATCAGTGAAGAAATATCTGGACATAACCAAGGAGATCTGCGAGGAGTACGACGTCAATGAGTACACTTGTCAACGCATCTCTATCATAGAACGATCGATCAACTCGCTTTTTGAGAATGATAAAGTGAAAAAATGCAAGTTGTCTGATTTCTTCTAGGTCAGACAGCGTTCTGGAACGCTCTGAAGTTGTTTTTAAAAGGTGATGGAAAGGGAAGTAGTTCGACTACTTCTTAGAATCTAGGTCAGAAACCTGTTCCCGGAATTCGTCGAAGCTCGCTGCCATTATCTCGAGAGAGGTGACCAATGCGTCCTTCGCGTTCATTGATCCATCGGTCTCGAACTCGAAGATGAACCTGGTGTCGTCGCATGACAGGGTGATGGCGCTGTTCTCGAAATTCTCGACACAGGCCTTGCACAGTGTGCATGCCAACGGGTCAAATGAGATCAGTTTGCCATCCTCTAGGGCGAACACTCCACGGGGGCAGGCCTTGACATAGTCATCGGAACTGTCCACGCGATCCTGGTCGATCTCGATGAGCGGGTAGTACTTGTAGCCAACACCGTTAGCGACCTGCCATTTGGCATGTCTCTGGGCGGTCCCAAGTTCAGCTATGGCGTAGATGAGCACTGCCTGACTGTCGTTGAGTTCGACGATGGGAATGAGTTCGTCCTTGACCTTCAGTTCGGGCGCCCCTAATGCTTCCATGTCACCGGAATAGACGGTGCAGGGCCCCATCTTATGCAAGGAGTACATGATAGTGCAGCTGGGACAACCCTCGCCGTCACAGTTACACTCGTCCCGATAGCAGAACAGCTGAAGATCGGTAGGCACGGGCACCAGGCCTATCCGGTGTGCAATGATCTCATCGAATAATGGCGTGACCGACTCGTATTCCTTACCCTGGTCATCCATGATGGGTCCAAGGTGGAATTCCACCTTATCGATGGCCATCTTGGGGATGTCCGAGAGCAGGGTACGGCGCAGGGAGTTTACCAGTTCAGGTGTGGCTTTGGAGACCACGAACCTGATCCGATTCTCAATGGATTCAAGGACTTCGATATCCATGTTCCAGCCTCTACACTCGCCTTCCTCTGCGGCCGCCCCTTTTCTTGGTCCCGTCGTGCGGGATGGGCGTGACGTCTTCGATCCTGCCGATGCGGAGTCCGGCCCTGGCGAGTGCACGTATGGCCGCTTGGGCACCGGGCCCGGGCGACGTTGACTTGTTGCCACGAGGGGCCCGCACCGTGACTTGAAGGCCGGTTATCCCCTTTTCCTTAGCGATCTCGGCGACCCTCTCAGCGGCCCGCATGGCCGCGTAGGGGGAGGATTCATCCTTGGCCGCTTTCACCACCATGCCGCCAGAGGCCTTGGTGATGGTCTCTGCGCCGGTGATGTCTGTCAGCGTGATGATGATGTTGTTGTAGCTCGCGTACAGATGAGCTATGCCCCACTTGCCCATGTTCATTCCTCCTTAGGTGCTGGTGTATCGGCCAGCACCGGTTCGAATGTCTCGGCGACCACCGGGTTTTCATTCCTCATATGCATACGGATGGGATGCATATCATCATTGAATGTGGAGTTGGGGTTGTAGTGTATGGACTCCTCCTCCACCCTCTTGACGGTGTACCCGGGCACGGTCACCTTGTGGCCGTTCATGTACACGTGGCCGTGTATGATCATCTGTCTAGCCTGTTTATGTGAGGATGCAAGACCCTTCAGGTAGACTATCGTTTGGAGCCTTCGATCCAGGATCTTCTCCACGGAAAGTCCGAGAACGGCGTCCAAGCTGCTTCCGTCCATGGACAGAAGTCCGCTCCTGCCACAGCTGGATAGGAGGTTGGCGGTCTCGATCTCCGCCTGCTTGTCGCCGTACCTTAGTCTTGCCTGGAGGTTCCTAGACTGTCTTCGGAGGTTCCTCAGGATGGTCTGCGCCTTCCAGATCTCGCGCTTGTTCCTGAGCCCGTACTTTCTTACGAGTTCCTGCTCAGCTTTGATCCTCTCACCCTGCCACGGATGTGCCGGGGTGTCATACAACTTACTTGGAAATTTAGGATCTCCCATGTTGAGCACCTACTTAGTCCAGTTACCTTCTCTTCTTGCTGACGCCGAGTGTTAGTCCGGTCCTTCCGTTGGACCTGGTCCTCTGACCACGGACCTTTTGGTGGTTCTCGTGACGGATGCCACGGTAGCACCTGATCATCTTGAGCCTGTTGATGTCATCTTTTTGGGTCATCTCCAGCTCATTGCCGATCAGGTGTGTATCCACACCGGTCTCGTAGTCGTGCTGTCGGTTCAACGCCCACGCCGGGACGTTGTCCGCATAGTTGAGGGTCATGGACTCAAGCTTCTTGACGTCTTCGTCCGAAAGATTGCCCATCTTGGCCATCCAGGGGATGCCGGCCTTTTTCACGACTATCTCGGCCGCTCTCTTCCCGATGCCCTTGACGCTTTGAACGCCAACAACGGCACTCTTTTCGCCAGCTATATCACTGCCAGCGATACGGACGATGTAATTGAAGTCTTCGTTCTGGTCCTCTGTTTCACCCATCAGATTCCTCCGGTGGAAGCGACCACGCAAATACGCACGCCTAAGCTATACGCTCTGCGTGGAGCAAAGCCTCTAACACTAGTTATTATTTAATCGTTTCCCTGATGAATGTTATGGCCAGCAGACAAGTTCATCTGGTCCTTGACCATGCCGGCCGCTCGGTTCAGGGCCTCTGGTATTCTGGAAGCGTCGCCGCCCCCGCCCTGGGCGAAATCGGGCTTGCCGCCTCCGCCTCCACCGACCACTGTCATCAGACTACGTAGCAACTCTCGGCAATCGACTTGGACATCGCGCCCCCTGGCCACGAGCAGTCGGGGCTTGCCCTGATCCACCGCGATGATGCTGATGACGTCCGGTTCAGAGGACAGCCGCTTGGACACCTCGGCAGGGTCCTCCCCCGGTTGGGTTACGTGGGTTATCACCCGAACCCCGTTCACTATTGGAGCCTCATCAGCAAGATCCCGAGAGATGATCTTATTGTATCTGCGGGTCATGCGATCCAAAGCCTTCTGAGTTTCCCGGTGTTCGGACATTATCCCGGTCACCGCTGACGGTACTTCATTCCTCAAGACGTTCACGCTGCCCATTAGGGCGTCGAGGGCGACCCGATCAGCTTGCATCATACGCACAGCGGCCATTCCAGCGGTGTACTCCACGCGGACCACGCCATCCTGTATCCTCCTAGTGCGTATGATTCGCAGCTGACCTACATGCGATGTTCGGCTCACATGCACTCCACCGCATGCCTCAGCGTCCAGTCCAGGTATGTCGACCACGCGAATGGTCTTACCAGGAACCACACCTCCTTGATAGAGCCTGAATCCATGAAGCGCCTCGGCCGCATCCCGATCCATGAACTCGATGTTTACCGGAAGATCATCCAGGATCACCTGGTTGGCCCCTAACTCCAGTTCGCGGACCTGTTCGTCCTCAAGGTTCTCGAAGTGGGTGATGTCTAGCCGTGCCTCATCCACCGACTTATGCGCCCCCGTCTGCCAAATATGGTTGCCGAACATGCGATGGCACACACCATTGATGATATGCGCTGCGGTATGGTGGGCCATAAGCTGCTGGCGTCGGTCGAGGTCGATCATCCCGATGACCTCATCTCCTACGTCAGGCAGTTCATCGTGCTCAAGGTGATGGACTATGGTGCGCTTCATCTGTTGGACATTGGTGACCTGCCTTCCATCGATCGAACCCAGATCGCACTCCTGCCCTCCGCCTTCAGGATAGAACGCGGTACGGTCCAGCACCAGACCACCATCGACATGCGCTAGTACCTTGGCGGTGAAGCACACCATCTCCGGGTCTTCATAGTAGAGGGGATCTGTGTGATATGATCCCAATGACCCGTCATCCTCTTGGATCTCGGTATCATCAGGGGTCTCGTGCCTTTCTGCAACTTTGATATAGAAATCGTCAGGTATCTCAACCCGCACGGTGGCGAACTCTTGGACGATCTCCGGGCTAAGCCCATGGGAGTCGTACAGCTCGATCAGCATCTCGATGTCCATGACCTCATCGGCATCCATGCACTGTGTCATGCGGCTGACCAGCTGTCTTCCTCGGGATAGCGTTTCGTGATAGCGCCGCTCCTCGACGTCGATCAAGTTGAGTATATCATCACGATTCCCCTCCATCTCGGGGAAGTAGGGGGCATAGTAGTCTATCTGCATGGAAACCATGGAGGAGAGCGAAAGGTCAAGGGACAGGTCATGCATGGAGCGCAGTGCCCGTCGTATTAGCAGGCGAGCGAAGTAACCCTCCCTGACATTGGATGGGACCACAGCATCGTTAAGCATGAAGGCCAGTGCTCGGGAGTGATCGCACACCACATACACGTTCTCTAGTGGTGCCACGGTCTGCATGAGTTCCTCGAAGGATATCCCGATCCTATTCGCGGTCTCCTCACGTATACGACGCACATCGGCGGCCGTATGCATGTTGGTTGCGCCAGCGACCTTAGAGTATTCTAGGAGTACACGGTGGTCCGGTTCAAGTCCGAGGCGTGATTTAAGGTCAGCCACTACCGAACCGAAGACCGCCTCATAGGCCGATGAGGTGCCTTGTGACACCCAGGCTATTCTTTCCAATCCGTATCCTGTGTCGACCACATGCATATCCAAGGGCACCCTTCCCGTAGGGGTCTCCCTGTACATCATGAACACTAGAGTGGCGACCTCAACACCATCCAGCATGACCTCAAGGCAGGGACCGGAGTTGCCCCCGCCCTCCCACCATTCCTCTATGTAACGGAGACGCTGTGGGTCGGTGGCGAAATGCTCGGTGAACAACCTGTGACACAGCTCGGCGGTCCGGTCCTTGAAATAGATCTGGTTCCCGGGCCAGTTGAACGCATGGTGCGCCATCATTTCGAAGAAAGTGAAGTGCCGTCCGGTCTTGCCAACGTTATCGATGTCGTTGAACCTGACGCAAGTCTGCGAGATGGTCAGTGGATTGGCCGGAGGTTCTATGATCCTGTCAATGACGTAAGGCTGGAAATTGTAGATGGATGCCTGGGTGAAGAAGACGTCCTTGCGCCAGCGGGCGACGATCGGATACCTTGCGACCCGAGTGTGTCCGTTGCGCTCGAAGAACGATTGGAACTCCTCCCTGACCTTATGCACGTCCATGGGGGCGGCCATTGGCGAGGCGTCGATGAAGGTATACTCATCACACGGTGGTTCGCCACAGGTCTCCCAATCGCCCTGAGACCAGAAGTGGCGGCCACACTTGGGGCATAGCCCTCTGACGAAACCGTTCTCCCGGAAGAAGTCCAGGTCATACTCGGACGCGTTCATCAGCGACACAACCAAGTATCCTTATTTGAAGGTTTTTCAGGAAGCCAGCAGCACTAGGTCTCCGACTCCCTTGCAGCTTTCAGCGCATCGATGACCAGGCCCGAGGCCACCACTGGCCTGATGTTATGTGAGAGTAATATCTGGATGGCCCTCTCCCCGAACTCGGTGGCAATGACCACTTCCGCCCCATCGAGGCTTGAGGCCGCCCGCTCCAGCTTTTCTTGATGTCCCTTGCCGACCAGAGGGATGTCGAGATCCCCGCTGACGTCAACCTCTCCTGCTGGCAATGTGGCATCGCCGTCAACATCGAAAAATAGGAAACGATCGGCGGTTCCAAAACCACGATTGATGGCGATGCCATCTGTGGTAGCCACTGCCGCTCTGAATTTACAAGGGTCTATCGAAACTGAAGCGCTCAAGGACTCGCTGGGGACACAGGTCCCCCCGCAGGGTGCATCTTTGAACTCTCTAGACATGTCATGACCGAGAAGGCCTATGGCGTCGGCACGGCACTGCTTGCAATGGCGCATCATTTTTATGTCATTCTCACACAGATCCTGAAGTTCACGCCTCTCTCGAGCGGTGGGAGCTCTTCTTGATTCGAAGACCGTATCCTTTACAGGTATCAGGGGGAGGATGTTGACCATGTATGCCCCTAGCTCCTTTACTTTTTTGGCCACCTCTGGGATGTGCTGCGCATTGATATCTGGAACCATTACGGTGTTGACCTTCACAAGCAACCCCATCTCAGAACAGAGTCTGACGCCTTCAAGTTGATTCTTTATGAGTCGTTCCGCTGCCCCGCTCCCGGTGAGGGTCTTACTTGTCCAGCGAACGATCTGGTGGAGGTACTTCCCCACG
>JAUVWO010000067.1 GCA_030604065.1 Methanomassiliicoccales archaeon
ATTGGAGTAATGGAACAGCTTAACCCTATACAGGATACCGTGCTGGCGGAGGAAATGGACCGTCCCTCACGGAACGATTCACTGGAGCAGTCTCTGGGAAGGGCCATGAGGCGGGCGGGTCTGGAGTATGAGGAGTACATAGCGGTGATGGACGCCATCCGCTACATGGCCCGTCGTAGGAAAGTGGAACAGATAGAGGCTGCCAGGCTGTTGATGCAACGGTGACCGCAGCATCATAGGTCAAACCTTAATACCAACCAGGACATTGAGGATGCGGGATGCGATGGATGCTCTAGAGAGTGCCGTTCTTGATATCGTGCTGAACCGCGGCTTCCATGTATGGAAGGACCGCGGCTACCTGTTCGCACGCACCCAGGAAGCCAGCCTGGTCATATGTAAGCTTGATGGCAGTCCCGACCAGGTCAGACGCTTCCTCGAGGACACGACGGGGTTCCAGGGGCGCCGGGTGCTGGCGACCATGGATGAGGTGCCGCCCTACTTGCAGGAGACCATGGGTGAGGGACTGTTCATCTGGGATCGCCGATCGCTGGAGGCGGAGACCGGTCTGCGATTGGGTGAGTCCATCCCGATCAAGGGGCTGGAACGTAGGGTGAGGGATCTTTTGCGTCAAGAGGACCGAGTGGAACGGGAACCGTCGGATGAGGGATCGCTGTATCTATAGGTGATGTATGAAGCTAAGGGATGTCATTGAGGAGATCCTGCGGACCAGGGACTTCCAATTGGGTGATGTGGATGGGTTCCTGGTCGGCCAAAGAGGCGATCTTGAGGTGGCCTTCTGCTTGCTGTCCCCAGACTCCCCCAATATGGTGGAACGCTTTCTGGACACGTTCTCTGGCTTCGATGGACGCAAGGTAGTGGCCAGCTTGTATCAGGATCTGCCTTACCACCTGGAAGGCGAGGTGTTCCTCTGGGATAGGGAGGCCATCGAGCACGAGATCGGCCGGATGCATGTGGAACGCATCATTGGAGAGCCGGACCTGGGATTCGTGGACGAGCTCTCCGCCACAGACTATCCTCGCATGATATCACCCGAAGAGCTGGAGCGCCTGGGCAGTCAGGATCTGTCCCGGCGTATCCTGCGCCCGAATCTGGACATCAAGGCGGTGCGCAATCTCTCCAACCGCACCGTGGGCGGGTTCCGCCACCATCTGGAGCTCATACCCTATTATGTGTATGCCTACCGCTGCCGGGTGCGTATAGGCGATGAGGACAAAGGGCTATCCACTGGCACCATCGCCGTAAACGCCCTGAACCAGGAGATAGTGACCTTCAAAGGCAGCCTGGACGCGGTCTGTGATCTGGACCTGAGGCATCGTCGCATGGAGCCACTGGTGGACGGTGAGGACGCCGAGACCCTGGTCATGTCGGAGATAATCCGTAAGCACACCGTAAAACGGGAGGTGGTATGGGGCAACGAAACCGCCACCGTCACCGAGGAGAAGCGCTACGCGCCTACCATGGAGGACCTGGTGGTGGACGATCTGGGCATATACTACGTGCCGATATGGTGTGTGGAGGGTGTCAAGGGGGAGATGTATGTCAATGCCAACACAGGCAAGGTCATCCGCGAGAGCTATCATCGTTCCTGAGCCTGGCCAACTTGCTCTCCATGTCCTGCCAATGGCTGCCGTGCCAGTACACCTTGCCACAATTCCGGCATCGATAGAACTCATCGAAGGCCGCCAGGGATGCTTCGGGCACTTCCGTTGACACATCCGTTCTGGTGACCTCCCGCAGCTCTCCATTGCATAGGCTGCATCGGGCCCTGGGCATGTCGATCTTGATATCATAGTGATCCAGTACCGTTCTTAATTGCTCCATGGCATCCAAGCTGTGAAGGAGCAAGCTGTCCTGGTAGCGGCGGGCTAGGAACACATCTCGGGTCAATAGGTGCCTGCCGCTGTTGGAAGCCATCTGGATCAGTGTCTCATCGTCCACGTCCCTGGCGTACTCGACGTCATGGCCGCAGACCCTCAGCCAGCGGGCCAGCGCTCCTAACATCTCATCGGCCAGGAATAGGGGGGGCATCGTCTACCTCATATGTGATCAACACGCCGTTTCCTAGCGACTCATGGGAGATCAGCCGCAACCGCAACGGTGTCAACACCCCACCTCCATCGACCGCGGTGGGCGCATCACGTCCACCGATGATCATGGGTCCAATAAAAGTGATCAGTCTGTCCACGATCCCTGCGGAGAAGAATGATGCAATGACCTCGCCTCCACCCTCTACCATCAATGTGCGTACTCCCATGGTTCCTAGGTACTCTAACATAAGGGGGACATCCACCCGCCCTTTGCCGCAGCGTATGACCTCGGCTCCCATCCATTCTCGATCGCATTCGGTACCGGTGACCATCACTGTACGTGAGAACCCATCCACCACATGGGCTTCGTCCGGTGTTCGACCCGAGGTGTCCAGCACAACTCTTATTGGGTTCTGTTCCGGGGACGCTCCCTTTACTGTTAGGTGAGGATCGTCGCTTAGCACTGTTCCCACACCGACCAGGATGGCGTCGTGATCGCGACGCATGGCATTCACTCGAGCCATGTCCTCCGGGCTGGATATGCGGAGCTGTCGCCGGTCCACGCCAGCGATCTTGCCGTCGGCGGACATAGCGCAGTTGACCACAACCGTGGGTCTCATGTCGCATCCATCGTGTCCCAGGGAAGATAAGGGTTTCGTCACTGTAAGTGTGTCTTTGACCCCGAGACAACGATACTTTATGATGTGCTGCCGTCTGGGCGATCCCGGTGTGCTGCATGGTGACGGTCGAGGCAACCGTTTTCCAGGAAGGTGGCATCACCATCGCTCGCAACCATCAGATGCCATAGGCGAGAGCATTAAGTAGGTCGGCAACGAATTCTCAAAGCATGGCCGACATCAGGATCATCGAGCACGAATGCATGGACCTCAGGGGCGCCTTCGTTATCGACGGATTCCCCAGTGTTGGTCTCGTGGGGGCGATAGCAGCCAACTATCTAGCATCGCTGCTGGAGCTCAGGCTTATCGGTACCATGGAATCCGAGGGCTTCCCAAACCTGACCGTGATCAGGAAAGGTGTGCCCCTGAGCCCGGTCCGCATCTACGCTGGCAACATCGGGGATCAAGACGAGAAGATAGTGGTGCTGGTGTCAGAGTTCCAGCCCCAGCCCGACATGATCAGGCCCTTGGCTCAGGCAATCATGAACTGGGTGCAGAAGAAGAAATGTCGAATGGTGTTCTCGCCCGAGGGGTTCGTTGAGAATCCCAACCAAGACGTCGAGGAGGCGATCAACGACGTGCTTGGAGAACGGCCAGAGGTATCGGTGTGCGGTGCGGCCTCAACCATCCGATCGTTGGGCATGCTCAAGGAGGCGGAGATCGCCCTGTATCAGAACGGCGTCATCATCGGACTCGCTGGCATGCTGCTCAACGAGGGTGTGAAGAGGGGCATTGATGTGGTTGCCCTGCTGGCTGAGACCAATCCTATAATACCGGATGCCAGAGCGGCCGCGGCGGTGACATCGGCTATTGATCATATGCTTTTGCAGGTGGAGTTCGACCTTGGCCCCTTGCTTGAGGAGGCCAAGGTGATCGAGGATGGGATTCGTCAGATATACCAGAACGCGGTCACGAAGGACGAGAAGACATCTAACGTTCGGCCGATAATGTATGGGTAGGATCAATGGTCACTTCGAACACTCGTTCACCCCTATCGGTGCCGCGCAAGTGAATATCCGTGCCCAGGAACTGTTCCAGCAGCCATATCTGGGTCCACAGGTGGCCGGTAAGGTCTCGGACGTAGAACAGGGATCGTCCCTCGGCCAACGCCATGAATGGCAGTATCTGGTCCGCCCCGTATAAGTCTAGGGTGGAACCACTATCCATTTCCCGATGCAGGGTGCTTGCCGCCCGACGACCGACGACCTCTGAAGGCAACCCCTGCTCTCCTAGACACCCACCACCGAGATTTACGTTCTCGTAGCTGGCCGTTACTGAAAGCCCGGCGCCAGTGGATGGTCCTGGTCTAATGTCCTGTTCTAGTGAGACCTCCAGCGGGGCCATGCTGCGGGTGAAGGCGGAGCACATTCTATGGCATACCTTGGGATTGAGGTTCTGGGAGAAACATCGCCCCCTGATCCCGATCAACTCGCCTCTCTCGTCCAGTATCAGGGGTCTCAGGCAGATGGAGGGTCCGATGTTCACGGTGGCCTTCCCTCCTCCTTCTGGGTAGAACCCCCGCTCATCGATCGACATGGATAATTTGAGTCCCATGCGTTCCAGGAGTGGGAACAGCACAAGCTCATAATAGTCCAAAGGAGGGGACCAGCGGACGTTGGTGCCGCCCTTGATCTGGAATTGCATCGGTTCCTCGGTTCGCAGCGAGGATAGCACCAGGGCCTGGAGTATCAGCGATATGCTCCCCGCGGTCCCGGTGTCGAGTGTATACATCCCCCCCTTTACCCGCCCAGGTACAAATGACAGCTCGATACTGCCCAGCCGATTGCCCCGCACCTTAGCATCGCTTAATTCCCGCACGCCCTCGATAGCGGCCACGTGCTGGGCCGACAGACCGGGGTGAGGCCGATTGGCCCGGATGTCGTGCACCCTGACCTCCTTTCCGGTGACAGCGGAAAGGGCGACCGCCGATCGCAGGATCTGACCTCCCCCCTCGCCGTAGGATCCGTCGATGTCCACACGCTCATCCGTCATTGGCGACACACCTCTTGAACACCATGATCCTATAGATCTCATTGAATAGGTAGACTGTGCAGGCCAGCACCATCAGCAGGACCCATCCCTGCCAGCCTAGGGGAACGGTACCGAAGGCGCGGTCCATACCTGGCCCATAGATGACTATCAGCTGCAGGACCAGCGCCCCCTTGAACCGCGCTATCAGCATGGTCAGTGGCGAGCGTCCTCGCTCCACCACCAGCTCATTGCATCCGTAGCGTTGCAGCCTCTCGGCAGCCTCGGCTCTGGATAGGTCCTTGGACTCGACCCCTAGGCCACGCATGACCCCCCCCGTAGTCATAGCGTACCAATTCTCTACCATGAAAATGCCCTATGAGTTACCACCTAGAAAAACACGTCGAACTTGTGCCGGATATCGCTGGATAAGTTCCACTCCAATAGATATTTGTATACTCTGAACAATGACCATTACGGGATGCACTGGGCCCTTTCTGACCAGACCGGTCGGTGATATGATCCAAGTGATGGGTGGTCATGTTCAAATTACATGCTCTCCTTTCGGGGACGTCGGATGGGCACCTCCAGCGCAGGCTGGGAGGACGCAATGGTAGCAGCTGGGGAGATACTGTTCGAATTCGGGACCATTATGCTCATCGCCTTCATAGGCGCGGCGTTGGCCACCCGCTTCAAGCAGAGCGTAATCCTCGGCTACATGCTGGCAGGTATACTCATTGGTCCGTTCATTCACATCTCCATTTGGGGTTGGGATTACAATGGGCTGTTCACCAACGAGGGACTCATCGGTGGCCTGTCGCAGATGGGGCTCATACTGCTGCTGTTCTTTGTTGGCCTAGAGTTCTCCGTGTCCAAGCTCAGGCGCACCAAGACGCCAGCCACCCTGCTGGCAATAATGAATCTGGGCATCAACATGTTCGCCGGCATCCTGCTGGGCACCGCTTTGGGATGGCCGTTGATGGACACTATCTTCCTAGCAGGGGTGGTGGCCATGAGCAGTTGCGCCATCACCGCCAAGGCGCTCATAGACCTGAACCGACTGGAGAACCCTGAGACAGAGTTCCTGTTGGGCATGGTCATAGTCGAGGACTTTCTGTCCATGCTTCTATTGACCATCGTTGGTGGACTCATGATCAAGGGGGGGGCGGTCGTCGATCTTCCTACCATGGCCATAGGCATAATAGGATTCTACCTGTTCTTCATCGTGCTTGCGGTGTGGGTCATACCTAGGGTGGTCAACCATCTCAACCGCATCCGTAACGAGGAGATGTTCGTACTCTTCGCCCTTGGTGTGGTGTTCCTTTCCGCCGCTTTGGCAGAAATGTCGTTCGTACCCGGCATCATCGGGGCCTTTTTCATCGGTATGGTGTTCGCAGAGTCCAAGATCACCGAGCGGTTCGAGAAGAAACTGATGCCATTCAAGGACGCTTTCGTGGCCATATTCTTTGTCACCTTTGGCATGATGATCGATCTGTCCCGCATTCCAGATGTGATCGCCATCGTTGCCATAGCGGTGCCCCTAGTGATAATCAATGACGTCTTCATCACCGCCGCCCTGGCTTACTTCATGGGGTTCTCGTCCAAGGGGTCGGTGTCCATGGGAACATCCCTATGCGGCCGTGGGGCCGAGTCGGTCATGTATGCTTCAGTGGGAAGCAACGCCGTTGGCGCCACCAAGGGTGCGGAGCTCTATCCGTTCGCCGGCGTCTTCTGTTTTGTCATGAGCGTCATCACCCCGGTGCTGATGCGCAGCTCGGACCGGTTAGCCATAGCTCTAAGGAATAGGTTGCCTCTCAGTCTCAGATGTAGCGGAGCCATCATATCCCGCACCCTGGGGAAGATGGTCATGCCCCAGTCGTTACGTTTATACCGCAGTGATCGTTGGACCACGGCGTTCCTGGTCCTGTACATGGTCGGTCTGATCGTGATGGCGGTCTTTTCTGGGCCAGCACGATTCGTGGCCCTTGGTGCAGGGCTGATAGTGGCGTTACTGGCCCACAGGCTGGTCAATCATCGGCTAGTTCCGATCGTGCAGCACACCAACTACACCAACATAGGGGTAATGCCCCGGGATAGACAGTCAATACGGAGACTGATATCCCGGATGATCGGGATGGGTCTGGTGGCTATACTGTTCACCACATTCGTCTATATCTACTGGTGGGGGTTATCCGTGGTGGTAATGTCAGTGTTCTTGGTATCATTGGCACTGCTCATGCGTGACACATTCAGGAGAACCCTTGGTGGACGGCCGGGAGTAGGGGCGACGCCCATGACCGGTTTTGCCATGGCCCGAGGGGATCATTCTGGGTGGGTCTCGACCCGAGGGGATGGGGCGCCTAGGGCCTCGATCGACCTCGATGAGAGACGTCACTGACCGCGCCAGGCCCGCCGGAAGCAGTTACGCATGAACCCATCATCTCGTTCGCCCACATCGATGCCCAATGCCACTGCCTTGTAGACCGTGGCATCGCACACCGGTAGCACCTTGGCACCCTCCAGGTTCTGGAGGCAGCCTGAGCAGTTGGTCACCATGCTCACTGCTCCCTCCTTCATGGCCTTTCGGCATACTCTCTTGGAGATACCCAGGGCCAGTTCTGGATGGTTATTGCGGACCCCGCCGCCGAAGCCGCAGCAGGTGGCGTCATTGACGCCGGGGTTGAGCACAATGGTGCCGTCCACCGATGAGAGAAGGTCCCTGGCGCGGTCGTCGACCTTTGCCGATCGTAGCAGGTGGCAAGGATCGTGGTATCTCACTTTCGCCTCCTGTGACCCCGGGAGCAGCGTCCCATCGTCAACCAATCTGGCCAGATAGGCGGTCAGCGGCACGACTTTGAAAGGCATCGAGTCGACTATGGTCGGGTACGCCCGCGCTAGTGCTAGATAACATCCGGGGCAGGAGGTCAGCACAAGCTTGCCGCCTCGGTGGACAACCTCATCGATAAGATGACCTGAGTTTGTCTCCAATGGGGCAGTGTGCCCGGTGTTGTAGGATGGCACCCCGCAGCAGTACTCCGTGCCGCGAAGGACTGTGAACTCCACGCCTGCGAGGCGCAGCAGGCCTACCGCTGCCCTCATCACGTCCGGGTAGAAGAGGTCCACGAAGCATCCTGGGTAATAGACGACCTCTGCCTGGCCCATGGGGATGTCCCACGGGAGCCGTTCCCGATCCGCTATAGATAGGGCGGAGGCCGGGTCCAATGGATCCACCACTCGGTGTCCCTGGGTCAGTCCGTTCCTCCGTACCATAGCGAGCCGTGCCTCTTTGATCAACATCTTGAGGCTCAGATCCTGCGGGCAGTCCTCCTCGCATAGGCCGCATGTCAGGCACCTGGAGATGCCCTCATCAACACCTCCTTTGAGAACAGCCAACGCCGTTTCGATTATGCATAGGTCCTCGTATACCGGGCAACGATCCAGACACTGTCCGCACTGCAGGCAGTACCGTTCGAAACTTTCCCTGATCATCGGGTCGTCTCAAGGATCGGTGCCATCTGTTCCATTACCTTCCGGCCCAGTGGAGTGAGGTCGAACACTCTCCAGTTCTTGACCCTTTCCGAGCTCACTAGTCCGCTACTCTCCAGCGTGTTGAGGTGATATGACAGCTTGGAGTCCCCCAACCCGGTGATCTCCTTTAGCAGGCAGGGGCACATGCGGGAATGGCACAGGACGATCAGGATGGTGGATCGGTATCGATCAG
>JAUVWO010000045.1 GCA_030604065.1 Methanomassiliicoccales archaeon
CAGTAGAAGCACCTCTCGTGGTCGATCCGGTGCTCATCGCTGGCAGCGGTGATAGTTTGGCGGAGCGGGGTCTGGTCGATGCCATGCGTGACACCTTATTGCCGCTGGCCGCTTTGGTGACCCCCAACGTACTCGAGGCTGAGGCCCTGACCGGGATCGTGGTGACCGATGAGGACTCGGCCTTCGAGGCCGCAGATCGTATCGTGGCCATGGGCGCAGAGTCCGTATTGATCAAGGGAGGGCACATGGATGGTGACTCGGTGATCGACCTGCTGTTCCACGGTGACGAGCTCATCCGGATGGAGATGCCCCGGCTCGAGACCGCTGGGCCTGGGGGAGGATGCACACTGTCAGCCTACATCGCCGGATGCCTGGCCCTTGGCCATGGGGTGAAGGAGGCGGTGACCTTGTCAAGGGACCTGATGCAGGATGCCATCGCCCTGCAGTATCCCATAGGGGCAGGGGCCCGAGTCGTGGATCAGCTGGCTTCGACCCATCGGGAGATGGAGATGTATCAGGTGCTTGCCCGGCTGAGATCGGCTGTGGAACGGTTGGAGTCAATGCTCCCATCGTCCTGGGTGCCAGAGGTAGGGATCGATTTCGTGTTCGCTCTGCCTGATGCCCGGGGGCCGAGGGACATTTGTGCCTTGGAGGGGAGGATCGTGAACGTTGCCGGCAGGCCTAGCCATTCCGGTTCCGTGGAGTTCGGTGCATCTCAGCACATGGCCCGGGTGATGCTAGCGGCAATGCATCATGATCCCAGTTTCCGTAGCGCCGTCAACCTGAGGTTCACAGAGGAACGCGTGGTCTCGATGGCCGAGTCGGGATTGACCACTGCGAGCTTCGATCGTGCCGATGAGCCTGAGGGGAGGAGCACCATGGAGTGGGGCACCCATCATGCGATAACGGAGCGGGGTTCGGTCCCCGACGTGATCTTTGACCGGGGCGGGATGAGCAAAGAGCCTATGATCCGTGTGATCGGTGAATGTCCGGAGGATGTCATAGGCAAGCTATACTTCGTTCTGGTGGAGAGGTGATCGTCTGCGTATCGCTATGCTGACCGAGACCTATCTGCCCTCAAGGGATGGAGTGGTGTCCTCGATCCTGATCACCAAGACCAAGTTGGAGGAGATGGGGCATGAGGTGTTCGTGCTGGCCCCCGACCCGAGCGATGCTATGGAACGTGACCCTGAGGTACACTATTTCCGCTCGGTGGAGTTCAAGCATTATCCGGGATACAGGGTGTCCTGCTTCCCTTCGGACAAGGTCAGGGTGATCGAGTCGCTGGATGTGGACGTGATCCATTGCCATAGTGTGCTGTTCTTCGCATTGAGGAGCCTGTTCGCCGGCAGGGCTTTGGGAATACCGGTGGTGGTGACATATCATACCATGGTCACCGAGGCCATGATGTACTATACCGACCTGCCCCTGGATCAGGCCATCGCCGAACGATTGTTCTGGGTCTACCTGCGCAGCCTGCTGCAGCGGGCGGACGCCGTGGTGGCCCCCACCGAGGCCATCAGGCGGGAGCTGATGGAGCGCGCTCCTGCCATGCGACACATCGAGGCCATACCCACCGGGGTCGACCTGTCCCGATTCAGTCCTGAGGTCGATGGCCGCGAGGTGAGGGCCAGGTACGGTCTTGAGGACAAGCGCGTACTGCTTCATCTAGGAAGGGTCGCTCCGGAGAAGAACATCCAGCTGGTGCTGGATGCGTTCGTTCTATTGGCTGAAGAGAGGGGCGATGTAGCCCTGTTGGTGGTAGGTGAGGGGCCGTCGAGACCGTCATTGGAGGCCAGGGCCACGAGGATGGGCCTGGATGGGAAGGTGATATTCACGGGATTCGTTCCCGATGCGGAACTACCCAATCACTATGCTGCCTGCAACGCTTTCGTGATCGCATCTCGATTCGAGACCCAAGGACTTGTGGTCCTGGAGGCCATGGCCTGCGGGAAGCCGGTGGCCGGTATCGATCACCGCGCCATAGCCGAGGTCGTTCAGGACGGGGTGAACGGTTACAAGTTCCAGGATGAGGTGGGCAGCTGTAAGGACGCCATCTCCATGGTGCTGGAAGGCCACGAGACTCTGGCCCGTGGTGCATTCATCACCGCCCAGGATTACTCTGTGGATGAATGCGTGTCCAGGTTGGTCGACCTTTACCACAAGGCGATATCCATCAAGACCGAAAGGATGGGGAGGCGCTGAATGCTGGATGGATTGTGGCAGGACCTGTTCGACGATCTATCTTCATGGGGCAAGCTGGGTATGCTGCTGGCGCTGTTCCTGCTCTTCTACATAGATGCCATAGTGTTCCCCACCCTGCCGGAGCTGTTCACCATCGTCATATTCGCTGCCAATCCCACTCTGGAATGGGGGCTGATGATATTGGTGACCATAGCTATAGCCGAATTCCTGGGCATAAGCACATTGTACATCGTGGTCAGGCGGGTCCGGGTGCCCCAGAGGGTCCAGGATGCCGCCGATCGCTACCGAAACTTCCTGTTCGTGTCCGATGAGAGGGTGATCCTGATGAACCGACTAGCCCCCATGCTACCGTTCCTGGGTGCGTTCGTGGCCATGTGTAGCTGGTCGTTCTACCGTTCCGTGTTCTACAATTTCATCGGCGGCATGCTCAAGTACGGCCTCATCTTGATGGCAAGCGGATTCTTCTACGAAGCATTCACCTCGGATCTGGCCACTTTGTTCACCATCGTCATGGTGCTGTTCTTCATCGGATTGAGTGTGGTCGCATCGATTTACCAGCGCAGGAGGTTGAGGCTTGAGAATAGTTGAGGTCAACCCTTTCCATTATCCTTTCAAGGGTGGCATCGAGCACCGCATCCATCACATCGGTCGTCGAGTTGCCCGTGAGCATGAGGTCATCGTGCTGACCAGCCGGCTGCCTGATACGTCCGAGGAGGAGGAGATCGATGGTTACAGGGTCATACGCCTGGACTCGCGGTTCAGGGGTAGATACAACCCACCTTACGTGACCACTCCCGGAGTGTTGGCGGCATTGGAAGCTCTAGAGCCGGACGTGGTCAACCTCCATTATAGGTGGGCTCCGTCCTACACCAAAGCAGTCTCTAGATATCGTGGTCCAAAGGTGTTCACCTATCACAACACCTATGGCGAAGGTTGGGGGATAGTAGGCCTTGCCAGCCGGGTTAACGACTGGCGTTTCATGGGTGCCCTTAGGAATTTCGATCAGGTGATCGCGGTCAGTGGCTTCGTTGGGGACGATCTGCGAAGCCATGGGTTCAAGGGTCCGCTCACTGCCATAAGCAATGGCGTGGAGCTGCCTTCTGTACCGAGCCGTCAGGAGGATGGCTTCATGCTGTTCGTGGGCCGGCTGGTACCGACCAAGGGATTGGACCACCTCATCAAGGCCATGGCCCTGAACGATAGGAACCTGGTCATCTGCGGATCAGGGCCTGGGCGGGAGCGGCTGGAACGGCTAGTGAACAGAAAAGGGATCGATGGTCGTGTTGAGTTCAGAGGCAGGGTGAGCGAGGAGGAGAAGGCGGATCTGATGGCACGATGCGATGCGTTCGTGCTGCCGTCGACGTTCGAATCGTACGGCATAGCCGCAGCCGAGGCCATGTCATATGGCAAGCCCGTGATCGCCACCCGCGTTGGCGGGCTTCCCGAGGTGGTGAGGGATGCGGGCATTCTAGTGCCCCCGGCGGACCCGTCGGCGCTGGCGGGGGCCATGGAGCTCATGATGGATGACGATGAGGGCCGGATGGCCATGGCCCGAAGGGCGCGTCAGCTTGCTGAGACATATGATTGGGACCGGGTGGCCGAGGCCACCATCAGGGTCCTGAGTACCGTGGTGGGCGACTATTCCTGAATGCTGACCAGGGTGACGGTGAACACCAGGGTCTTCCCGACCACGCCTCTGTTGAAGTTGAATGTCATAGTACCCGCTGAGGGGTCGATGTCCTCGACGATGAAGGTGTTGCCATCATCATCCTCGCCCTTCACCAGGCCAGAGTCGACAGCGGACAACAGGTGGGTCACGGTGATGGTCTCGGCATTGATATCGGAGACCTCGACGTACCATCCGGTGGGGCTTTCGGCCTCGGGGTCACCGTATACGGGATAGAGGTCCTGCAGGTCTGGAGAGTTCATGACCATTGTGCGATTGGCATCTGCATTCACCTCCCACACCAGCACACTCCATCCATAGAAGGGGTCGCTGATGGTGAGTCCTTCTTCCGGGGTGATGTCGTACTTCTCGTGGAACTCGGTAAAGCTCATGTTCTGGAACAAGTCCACCTGCACGGTCATGTCGATCGCATGCAGCTTGGTGGGGTCAAGGTCGCCATAGCCCTCATCGGGCGGGATGGTCAGCACCTTGGTCTCGTTGATCCTCATGCCGATGACACCGGTATCGAAGCCGGAGATCACGGTGCCCGTCCCGACGGTGAACTGCAGCGGCTTGTAGGCGCTTTCGTTCCCCCTCAGTGTGAATTCGGGTGTCTTGAGGTAGAGTCCATCGTTGGAGGCCACGTTCCACAGGCTGGTATCAAAGACGTACAGTTGCCCTCCGATGTCATATTGACCTATGTAGTTGACATCGATGACATCGCCTTCGACCACTGTGCGCACGCCGCCGGATGAACCACCGATCTGGTCCGTGTCATATAGGATTATGGCCACCGTGCTGGCACTCACCATAAGGATGATGATGAGAACCACGACCAAGACGTTCACCGCACCGGTGCCGTCATGACTCAATCTCCCGAGCTTCATGGGGAATCAAACGGGCAATCCTTTGGCTTGATATAAACCTTGTTGTCATCGGCACCTGGGCCAGCGGGCTTCGGTGATCACGACGCTGCATTCATTTATTAATGGGGTAACGTATCCCCAATCGATTCGATGAGGGCCCTGCTCATACACGCGGATTTCATGGAGTTCGAGGTCAAGAAGGCGACTCCTGTGGCCGAAGAGATAGATGACGATATGCGCCGAGGTCGGATGGATGAGGTGCTGGTAGCTTTCCTTACCGTTGAACGTGCCGATGAGGGCAACGTCACCGCCGTCGCCAAAGAGGCCACCGCTGACATACTGGCGATCATGGAGCGCGTGGGTGCGGCCCGCCTCATGTTGTATCCGTACGCCCATCTGTCACCCGACCTTTCCGATCCGGCCACCGGCATCAAGATGCTCCGCAGCATGGAATCGATGGCAAAGGATCTTGGCGTGGAGGTCGAGCGTGGCCCGTTCGGGTGGTACAAGACGTTCACCATATCCTGTAAAGGGCATCCGCTCTCCGAGCTCTCCCGGGACTATGAGGGCAAGGAGGAGGAGAAGGCCCACGGCGAGGAGAGGTTCTACGTGCTCACCCCCGATGGCGACATGGTGGACGTCGAATCCTATCAGGGAGGGGATCCCTGTTTCAGGGAGATGCTGGACAAGGAGGCTCTCAAGAAGGAGGCCCCCTCTGCCGGGGAGCCCAAATATCTGAGGCTGTGCCGCAAGTTCGGAATACAGTGGGAGTCGATGAGCGATGTGGGTCACATGTCCTTCACCTCCGACGGGGCACTGATGTTCGATCTGGTAGCCGACTACTCGACCCAGATAGTAAATGAGATGGGCATACCGCTGTATATGGTGAAGGGGACCAACATGTTCTCCCTGGACGAACCGCCGGTACGCGAGCATGCGGAATTGTTCGGCGATCGTTTATACCAGATCAAGACCGACAAGCATCGTTTCGTAATGCGCTACGCCGCCTGCCATCAGCAGTTCGCCATGATGCGCAACTGGAACATATCCTATCGGCAGCTGCCGTTCGGCGCGTTCGAGGTTGCGGACTCCTATCGCCTGGAGCAATCAGGCGAGACCATGCTGTGCTTCCGCACCCGTCGTCTCAACATGCCCGACCTGCATGTGATCTGTCGAGACAACGATCAGGCCCAGGAAAACTTCCTGACACTCGACGGTCGCATATATGACGAGGTGCACCGCGCAGACCAGGACTATGAGATGCTGATCAACCTGTCCTCGCAGCAGGCCTTCGAGGAGAACCGGGACATGATATTGGACATTCTCAAGGCGCATGGCAAGCCAGCGTTGATCCATTTCTACCCAGAGGGGATCAACTACTACTGGACCGTGAACATCGAGTATCACATCCTGGACGATATCGGCCGGGCGAGGGAGATCGGCACGGTGCAGATAGATGTGGGCAACGCCGAACGCTTTGGCATCACCTATGCTGACGAGGATGGCAAGGAACAGCACCCGGTCATCCTGCACAGCGCCGTGATCGGTACCATTGAGCGCTACCTGTACATGTTACTCGATCGAGCGGTCCAGATGGAGGCTACCGGCCAGGTCGGCCACCTGCCCATGTGGATCACTCCAGAGCAGGTCAGGCTGTGCACGGTGTCCGAGAATCACGTGGCTGGCGCCACTGTCATCGCAGATCGCATCCAGGCGGCCGGGATAAGGGTATCGTTGGACGATCGCGGTGAGACCGTTGGCAAGAAGATCAGGGCGGCCAAGCAGTCCTGGGCATCCCATGTCATCGTCATTGGCGACCGTGAGCTGGAGGCGGAGGAGCTGAAGGTTTACGTGCGCTCGGAGAATACCGATCGTGTGATGACCGTCGACGCTCTGGTGGAGGAGATACGCGCCCAGATATCATGCATGCCGTTCCGTCCGCTGTACCAGCCCCGTGAGCTGTCCCGCAGGGTGCAGTTCTAGAAGATTCAACATCTGGCACTTGCAACAGGTAATGGCGTCAGCGTTCTCCAATGATCGTTTAGGGCTGTAAGCCGCCATCGCGTATAGGCTCTGACGTTGAGGATCGAGAAATCCTTATCGTGCTGGCAGTGGCATTCATTTTAATATAATCCACTCTGCTGACATCGTTTGCATGGATGGATGGCGGGGCGATGCCGCCACCGGTCGATCCCGTCATGGATCGGAGGGTCAGGTCACACCCGTCCTCGGTGGGCATTCAGCGGTCGAGCATCCGGTCGATGACCGCTTTTGTGACAGTGGCGGTGTTGGCGGAGCCGCCCATGTCCCCGGTGGTGATGCCATCGTCCATCGACCGCCTCACCCCGAGCGTTACCGTTTCGGACAGGTCTGATCGTCCCAGTTGCTCCAGCATCATGGCTGTGGCCAAGATGGCAGCGAACGGGTTGGCTATACCCTTACCGGCGATGTCCGGTGCCGATCCGTGGACCGGCTCGAACATGCTCACCCCCTCTGGGTTGATGTTGCCTGAGGCTGCCAGGCCGAGACCGCCTGACACCTGGGCGCCGAGGTCTGTCAGGATGTCCCCGAACAGATTGGGTACTGCTACGGTGTGGTAGTCCCAGGGGTTGCGGACCAGGGCCATGGCCATGGCATCGACGAACATGAAGTCCAGTCCCATGCCGTGCTCCTCCGCCTTGGCCTGGAACAGCTCACGCTGGAAGCCGTAGATGCTAGAGCATACGTTTGCCTTGTCCACCAATGTGATCCGATCCTCGCCACGGGCTGCGGCAAAGCGGAAGACGTAGTCGGCGAACCTTTCCACTCCCTTACGGGACAGCAGCCCCATCTCGAATGCGAACTCGTCATCTGACCCGGTGGTCATGGTGACATCGATGTCGGCCCGATACAGTCTTCGTTCAACCGATAGGGTCGCCTTCCTGGCGTCGGGGGACAGGCGCCCGCCCGCGCCCATGTAGAAGTCCTCGGTGTTCTCACGGATGAAGTGGATGTCGAAGTCCGCATCACCCTTGAGGGGAACGAATGGATGCCAGCTGCGGCACGGGCGCAGGTTGATGTACTGATCGAAGCGGGCCCGCATGGCCAGCAGGACCCCTTTCTCCAGCACGCCGGGCTGGACCCTGGGGTCGCCGATGGCCCCGAACAATATGGTATCATAGGCCTCTAAAGATAGGAACTCCTCTTCGGTCACCAGGGTACCGTTCTTGAGGTAGCGCTCGGAGCCGATGTCGAACCGCTCGGTCTCGAATCTCAATCCAAAATTCTCCTCTAATGCATTGAGGACCTCTATGGCGGAACCCACCACCTCGGGGCCGATCCCATCTCCGGGGATCACAGCTATTCGGAACATCCGAGCTCCTCCCTGACCTTGACCATAAGGCCGCCCTTGTCGATTATGGCCTGGATCTCCTCCGGGTACCGGGGGAACTCCCAGGTCCGTCCACCGCTTTCAATGGTGCCTTGGTCGAGGTCCACGGTGACGGTGTCACCTTCCTCAACATCCATGCTGCACTGCACCAGCGGCAGCCCGATGTTGATCGAGTTGCGGAAGAATATGCGGGCGAAGCTCTGGGCAATGACGCAGCGCACCCCCGCTTGCATCAGCGAGCGTGGAGCATGCTCCCGGGACGACCCGCAGCCGAAGTTCTTTCCAGCGACGATGATGTCGCCTTCAGCCATATCCATGGCCACGCCAGGTCGGACCTTCTCGAACACATAGTCTCCGCTATGGTCAAGGTACTCGCTCACCAGTCTCTCGGCCGGGATGATCTGGTCGGTGTCGACATGATCGCCGAACACCCACACCCTCCCGATGATCTCACTCATGCGCCCACCTCCTTCGCGGTGTCTGGGGTGACTATGCGACCGGCGAGGGCGCTGGCCGCCACCACTGCCGGTGAGGCGAGGTACACCTCGGATCCCTTGTGTCCCATGCGTCCGATGAAGTTGCGGTTGGTGGACGAGACGCAGCGTTCGCCGTCAGCCAGCACACCCATGTGACCGCCTAGGCAGGCGGCGCAGGTGGGCCCGGAGACGAACGCTCCTGCACGAACGAAGTCGGCGACCAGCCCTTCCTCGGTGGCCTTGAGGAACACCTCGGGCGAGGCGGGCACCACGATCATACGTACATCTGGATGCACCTGGCGGCCGCGGATGATGTCGGCGGCTATGCGCAGGTCCTCTATGCGACCATTTGTACAGGAGCCCAGGAATGCCTGGTCGATGGTCACGTCGACCTCGTCCACCAGCCTGCCGTTCTCCGGCAGATGCGGCAGTGCCACCATTGGTCCAATGTCGCCCAGGTCATATTCAAGCACCCGGGTGTAGCTGGCATCGGGGTCGGGATGTACCGCCTGGTACTCGCCTCGGGCCCGTCCGTGGACGAAGGCCTCGGTGAGCTCATCGGCGGGGAATATTCCGGCCTTGCCCCCTGCCTCGATGACCATGTTGGCGATGGTGAGTCGATCATGCACGGGCACGTTAGCCATGCCCGGGCCGCCGAATTCCAAGGCCATGTAGGTTGCTCCGTCCACTCCTATGTCGCTGACGATCTTCAGTATGAGGTCCTTGCCACAAGCGTAGCCTTTGAATGCGCCGGTGAGTTCCACCTTGATGGTCTCTGGTACCCTGAACCACAAGCGCCGCAGAGCGAAGCAGGCGGCGGCCTCGGTGCTGCCGATGCCGGTGGAGAACGCTCCCAGTCCGCCATAGGTGCAGGTGTGGGAGTCGGCGCCCACGATGAGCCTACCTGGAGCAGCGAAACCCTCATCCACCATCATCTGATGGCATACGCCGCTGCGGCCGACCTCGAAGTAGTTATCGATGCCGTGCCTACGGGCGAACTGCTTCATCTCCAGCGCCTGCTGCGCCGAGGCGATGTCCTTGTTGGGAACGAAATGGTCTGGAATGAGTACGATGCCTTCCCGTATCGGTTCGCATCCCAGGGCATCGAACTCCTTGAAAGCTATCGGCCCGGTGACGTCGTTCACCATGACGTAGTCGATCTCCGCTTCCACGATATCGCCCGCATAGGCGTCGCTGCCCGATTTCCTGGACAGGATCTTCTCGGCAACCGTTTTGCCCTTCTTCATGAATCAACCCTTCCTGCTTATGAACAGTCTGTTGACCGCTTCGATGGCGGCCTCCACGCTGGTCTGGATTATGTCCGCGCCGACACTGCGTCCCACGGATCGTTTGTCCATCCTATCGTCTCGGAGGGATATAGTGACCTCACATAAGGAATCACTCCCTCCAGTGATGGCATCAAGGCGGTATTCCTCAAGGTCCATGTCCCCGGCAACGCTTTTAATGGCCTTCAGCGCGGCGTCCACTGGCCCGATGCCTATCTCCGAGCCCTTATGCACCTCGCCGTCAATGTTGAGCGCCATCATGGCCGTGGGGGTGATATTGGCCCCGGTGAACACCGCGAACTCCTCCAGGGATACCATCCTCTCAATGCCCTTCATACCGGCGATGGCGTTGCTGAGTGCCACCAGCTCGGCCTCGTCCACCTCCTTGCCGCTCTCAGCCAGGTGCTTGATCGCTTCCACCACCTCGGTGAGTTGGTCAGGAGGCAGATCCATGCCCATCTCCTTGAGCTTCTCTTTGACCGAGTGGGCTCCGGAGTGCTTCCCCATCACGATGTTGCGGTGCATGCCCACCAGCTCGGGGGAGAACGCCTCGTAGGTCGAGGGATCGCCCTGGACGCCGTGCACATGGATGCCGGATTCGTGAGCGAAGGCATTGTTGCCCACCACTGCCTTGTTGTGGGGGATGGGGTAGCCGGTGATCCGGCTCACGGTCTTGGACACCGATCCTATCTTCTCGGTGTGGACATTGGTGCGGCGGCCTTGGAATGCGAGGAGGCCCATGACGACCTCCTCCAGGGCTGCGTTGCCCGCTCTTTCCCCCAGTCCATTCACGCAAACGTGGACCTGCCGGGCGCCGGCCTGTACGGCGGCCAGGGAGTTTGCCACCGCCAGTCCGAAATCGTCATGGCAATGGACCGCTATCGGCACTTTGGTGACCGTCATCAGCTCGCCGATGAGGTACTCCATGGCCGATGGAGCTATCACACCCACTGTATCAGGCACGTTGATGCGGTCCACTCCGGCCTCCTGAACCGCCACATGCATGGCCTTGAGGAATTCCAGGTCGGTCCGGGTGGCATCCTCGCAGGAGAACTCGACCGTGGCTCCGTGGTCCTTGGCGTATTCTATCATTGAGACCGCCTTCTCCATGACCTGATCTCGGGTCATCTTCAGCTTATATTTCAAATGGGTGTCGGACGTGGCGATGAACGTGTGGACGTAGTCGACCCCGCAGCCCAGCACGGCGTCAATGTCTTCCTTGCGGCACCTGGCCAGGCCGCACACCCTGGCGTTCAGGCCCAGGGATGCGACCCTCTTCACAGCTTCCGCTTCTCCATTGGATGTGATGGGGAATCCGGCTTCGATCACGTCGACGCCCAGCTCATCCAATGCCTGGGCGATCTGGATCTTCTGGTCGATGCTCAGGGCGATGCCTGGCGTCTGCTCACCATCCCTGAGCGTGGTGTCTAATATCCACACTGGAGCCTCATCGACCAGTCCGCCTGCTATGCGATTGAACTGGCTGGTGAAGATCCCCTGCATGGGATCGACATCCGCTCTAGCGTTCTCTCTGAAGGTTATAGGGCCGTTCATAAAAACCACCATATCCAAGATTTTACAGCGATGGGACTGGGGCTTCCAGAATAAGCAACAGAACTTGCCTTGATCCCATCATGTTCAATCCTCGAATATCAGATTGAAGAAGTTGAAAATCTTATTTAAATGCTTGCCGAGCCGGTGACATAGAGGGTAGAGGTGCGGCGATCATGTTTCCGTTGC
>JAUVWO010000015.1 GCA_030604065.1 Methanomassiliicoccales archaeon
GGACTTCTTCCGTGGGCTCAGCTGCGAGGACCTAGGTCGCATCGTCTACATGACCCAAGGCAAGATGCACCCTGACTTCTTCCCCCAAAAACTCGGGCTGGCAGACCAGCTGGTCCTGAAGGCAGTGGCTTTCGCATCCCGTCTTTCAGAGGAGGAGGTCAAGTCGATCTGGTTGAGGGAAGGCGACCTGGGGCTGGTGGCGGAGGAAGCGATGTCCCGCAAGGTCCAGACCTTCCTATTCCATGATGAGCTGGGGCTAGATCGGGTTTATCGCACCATGGAGGCCATTGAAGCAGAGGCGGGTTCGCGCTCCCAGGACAGCAAGATCAAACTGCTGGTCCAGTTGCTCAAGGATGCCTCCCCGCTCGAGGCCCGCTACCTGGTACGCACGGTGGGGGGAAAGATGCGACTAGGTGTTGCCAGCATGACGGTGGTCGAGGGGCTGGCTCAAGCCTTCGCCGAACGGGTCGACCGGCCCATAGTGGAACGGGCTTACAATGTTACCTCGGACCTAGGCATGGTGGCGGAGACCCTATGCAGAGACGGGCTGAAAGGAGTGGAACTCATACAGATCAAGATCGGGAACCCAATCAGAGCCATGCTGGCCGAGAGACTTCCCTCCCTTCACGACATCCTTGACCGATTGGACGGCCGGTGCGCTTTCGAGTACAAATACGATGGCCTCAGGATCCAGGCGCACAAACGTGGTCAGGAGGTGCGTCTTTTCTCCAGACGCCTGGAAGACCTCACTCCCCAGTTCCCGGATGTGGCCAAGGCCATCAGAGATGCTCTAGGTGACCACGATGCCATCATCGAGGGGGAATGCGTGCCCATAGATCTGTCCACCGGAGACATGCTACCGTTCCAGGAGGTCTCACATCGCCGGGGAAGGAAACATGGGCTACAGGAGGCTATCAAGGATTACCCGGTCAAGACGTTCCTTTTTGACTGTCTATGGTTCAATGGAGATCTCACTGACTCACCTTTCCCAATTCGCCGCCGGGCGCTTGAGGATGCGGTTAGACCTACAGACAGAGTGGAACTATCCAGAATGGAACTCATCGAGGATGAGTCTGACGCTGAGTCGTTCTTCATCCAGGCACTAGCTGACGGGTGTGAGGGGCTGATGGCCAAGTCGCTTGCACCGGAGAGCGTTTATCGGGCCGGGGCCCGCGGCTACCTATGGATCAAATACAAGAAGGATTACCAAAGCGATATGTCAGACACCGTAGACCTAGTGGTAGTGGGTGCCTTTGCTGGCAGAGGGAAGCGGCGAGGGGGCTATGGCGCCTTGCTCATGGCCACCTATGATCCGGAGATGAACCGCTACGAGACCGTTTGCAAGCTGGGAACCGGATTCGATGACGAGGACCTGGCCGCCATACCTGGGAGGTTGGAGGAGCATAAACTGGAGATGCCCCATGAGAGTGTGATCAGGAAGATGGAAGCGGATTTCTGGTTCCGACCCTCTCTGGTACTGGAAGTGCTGGGAGCGGAGCTTAGCATCTCACCGATACATACCGTCGCCAGCCGGTCGTTGGGTGAAGACTCGGGGTTGGCCATTCGATTCCCCCGGTTCACCGGAAGATTCCGCGATGACAAGGCGGCCACCGATGCCACCACGTCGCAGGAGCTGCTACGGATGTATGAAATGCAAAGGAAGGTCTTACAGGGGATCGGCGAGCGATAAGGGGCAGTTGGCTTGCAAAACCTTATAAATATGATGTCCATAGCTCGATTCCATGCAGCTCGAGCTCGTCGAGAAGGGTAAGAACACCGTCACAATCAATATGCATGAACAGAAAATGACAGTTGTGAACCCCCTGATCAGTGAATTGCTCAAGGATGATGCAGTGGACGATGTGATCTATATTGACACCCACCCAGAACTCCATGTGCCCTCGTTGACTGTCGTGGTGAAGAGCGGTAAGCCTCAGACGGCGCTGAAACGTGCCGCAAAAAGCCTCTCCAGTCAGTATAAGGAAGCTCGCAAGCAAGTACTGAAGCAGATCTGAATGACCATCGAGTGTAATACCGGTGAGAGGCTTATCGGCCTTGAGGTCTATTTCTCAGATCCCCTCGGCACGGGTGGCCGGCTCAAGGCCTCTCCCGATGACTTTGTGGTGGATGAGGTGTCCAAACCTCCCCCCCAGGACCCAGACGGACGTTACTCCATTGCCATGGTTACCGCCCGCAACTGGGAGATGAACCGGTTGGTTCGTTTTCTCGCCAGGGGCCTGAGGATCTCCCGAGACCGCATAGGGTTCGCTGGCACCAAGGACAAGCGTGCCGTTACCACCCAGCTCATGTCATTCCAAGTGAGCCCGGATGATCTGGCGCAGCTTTACATCAAGGATGTGACGATAGCGGATATCTACACTTCGAGGAAACGGATGGGCATCGGCGACCTCATCGGCAATCGATTCGAGATATATGTGAGAGAATGTGATATGTTAGGCGAGGAACTATCGAAATCCATCCTTTCAACCAAGTCCCAATTGGACAGACTGGGAGGCTATCCCAACTTCTTCGGAGTGCAACGGTTCGGCGTGGTGCGGCCGGTGACCCACAAGGTGGGAAAGATGATCGTCAAGGGAGACATTAAGGGAGCGGCCATGACCTACGCCTGCGACCCAGGCTTCTTCGAGGACGTCGAGACCTCGGAGGCTCGGGCCCGGCTACTTCGCGAGGGGGACTTCACCGATGCCATTTCATACTACCCTGGAAAGCTTACCTTCGAGCGCATCGTCATCGGACACCTGTCCCGTGAGCCCGAGGACTGGTCTGGAGCCATAGGCGCCCTGCCCAGGAACCTGCAGATGATGTTCGTGCACGCCTATCAGTCCCTGCTTTTCAACCGCATGCTGTCGGAACGCATGCGGCGGGGGATGTCGTTAGATCGTCCGGAAGTGGGCGATGTCGTGCTTCCCCTTAGCCCAGATAGGACCCCAGAGCACGAAAGGCCAGTGCTCACCACCAAGGCCAACCTGGACCTGGTGGAGAAACAGGTCAGGCAGGGCAAGGCGTTCGTGTCTGCCCCCCTGTTCGGTAGCGAGAGCGTGCTGTCCGGAGGCGAGATGGGCGAAATAGAAAGGATGGTACTCGACCAAGAGGACATAAGAGCCGATGAGTTCATTGTCCCAGAGATCCCCCAATGCTCGTCCAAGGGCTCAAGGCGAGAGATATTGGCACCATACTCCGATCTAAACGTATCCATCGAGCCTGATGGCTACCGGGTGTGCTTCACTCTGACCAAGGGGAACTACGCCACCACACTGATGAGAGAGTTCATGAAGTCTGATATGACCAAATACTAGAGCCTGTTCCAGTCCCGATCGTCACCAACACTGGCATCCCTCTCACGAGCCAATTCTTGCAACACTTGATCCTTGTCACTCTGAGTGGTAGCTTCCGAACCAGGCTTCGATGCGGGCTTTGGCCCCCCCTTCGTCAGCGGAGAGTGACAACGAGGGCATTTCCCTATCTCCTGGCATTCCTTGCACAGTCTAGCGCCGCACTCAGGACAGCTTGAGGTCGCCTTATTGCCATGGAACAGGCACCTCCGACCCTCATCCTCCGGAGGCTTGCCAACAGCCTTCTTCCCCTTGGCCTCGGCCCCTGGAGACTTGCCAACAGCCTTCTTCCCCTTGGCCCCCTGGCGATCTTTGGCCTCATCCTCATAGAAACGCTCCCTGAGTTCATTGGTGCCGGATGCCGACTTCGTCGGGCCGCTGGTGCGGATACCTTCATCAGCCGTCTTGGGGGTGCCTTCGAAGGACCTCAGCACCGCCATCACTCTGCGGGCGTCGTAAAGCCCCACGCCCAGCGACTCTATGAGCCCAATGGTGTTACGTTGCTCCGGCGGCAGCTCTATCGCATCCCTGAGCAGTCGCTCCAGTTCTGCATCGGGGATCACGTCCCGCATCTCCATCTCGTTGACCCTCTGAATGTACGAGAACACTCGTTTGGCCTTGTGAACGTCCTGCTTGGGTAACAGCATATATACATCGGAGAGCCGAAGACCCCGGCCCCGTATGTCGGGGCTGCGTGAAGCGGCCATCAGAACCCGGTGAGACATCATCTCGAATGCTCGGTGCTCCTCTGGAGACAGAGCTTCGAACATCACGTCCTCACGCTCATCCAAGTAGCTCATCACCTCCCCTAGGATAGCATATGGTATCTTCAGGTCCCGGAACGCCATCTCCCTGGTCACTCGGGTGTTGCGGCGAGATTCTGCCTCCAAGATGACCTCAGCGTAACGCGATGCCTCCTGCCGCCTCAACTCTTGGTCAGCCCTAGCCATGCCCTCATGGGCCGCGGCCATATCCCTATCGACCCGGAGAGCCCGGTCAAATGCCCGCTTAGCGTGATCCCATCGACCCATGGCCAGCAATGTCTGGCCCTTACCGTTCCATGCGAACTTGTCCTCCGACTCCACCCCCAACATGCCATCGTAGCTGGCTAAAGCATCCTCGTACCTGCCGAGTCTCTCTAGTACCATGGCCTTGTTGAAGAGCACCGACCGCGATTCGGGATCGACCTTCAGCGCTTTCTCCAGTGCCTCCAAGGCCTCGACCTCACGATCGAGTCTCATATTGATGACCCCGATCCGTTTCCACACTCGGGAGTCCTCAGGGTCTCTGGCGATGGAAACTCCATAGCTCTCCAGAGCCTCGATCATTCGTCCCATATCCTCCAACACCCTGCCCTTCATGCTGTGGATCCGAGCATCATCACAACCGTTCTCTAGAGCCCGATCAGCTGCATGGATCGCCTCGTCGAGTTCACCGATGCGATATAGGGCCCCGGTCAGATATTTCCAAGCCCTGCCATTGCAGCGATCCAAAGATAATGCGTCGTTGAATGCGCCGACCGCTCGTCCATAGTCCTTCATGGAGGCCAGAGCCCGGCCTCGGTCCACGTGGAACCTTGATACCGTGCCATCGATGGTTATGCATCTATCGAATACCTCAAGAGCCTCGTCGTAAAGGTCAAGATGCAACATGGCGCCACCCTTGCTGTCCAGCATGTAGGAGTCCTTGGGATCCAGCCTCCATCCCTGATCAAAGGCGTCGGAGGCCTCCCCATATCGACCCATGTTCATCAGTAGCGAACCTTTGCGCTTAAACAGGTCTTTGTCCTGGTCATCGATACCGATAGCGTAGTTGTAAGATACCAGTGCCTCATCGTTCCTTCCGAGTCGCTCCATGGCCTCGGCCCTGGCCAGCAGGGCCCCCCCATTGGTGGGGTCCTTGTCGATGATGTCGTTACATACCTCGATGGTCGCCAGGGCATCGCCTTTGGCCATTGTGGATATCCGCTTCGCCTCCATTATCCTCAAACTATCGGGGTTGGCGATCAAGGCGCGATCGAAGGACCTGACCGCCCCATCATGATCCCCCAAGGTCTGTTGAGCCCTCCCCCTATCCAGCCAAGCGGCGTCGTTGGATTGGTCGACCCTGAGTATCTGGTCTGTGACCTTGATCACCCCTTCATCGTCACCTATGGCCTTAAGGGATTCCTTCTTGGCCTCCAACAGCTCGATGTCCTTCTTCCCGTGCTTCAGAGCCAGATCGAATGATGCTATGGCCTCCTCGTGTCGATCGAGCTTGGCCAGGACCATACCCATCCGCACATAGACAAAACGATTCTGGGGATCAAGGCTTATGGCGAACTGGTAACTGGCTAAGGAGTCTGCATGCCTTTGCAACCGTTCGAGTGCGAAACCTCGAGAAATATGGAAATTCTTGTTCTCAGGCTCCAGTTCGATGGCGCGATCATAGCAGACCACCGACCCCTCATAGCGTTCCAAGGCCTCTAGAGAAAGGCCTTTGGAGTACCAAAGCATCGGATGCTCTTCCGACAAAGATAGACCGTGATCGAACGCCTCCAGGGCCCGCTGGTGATCGCCAAGAGATGCCAGTGCATCACCCTTGATCCGATGGAAAAGAGGCCCCTCTGGGAAGAAGGATAGAGCCACGTCCGCCCATTCCAGAGCCTCGGTGAAACGATCCATGGACATCAGCGCAACCGATAGATTACGCAAGCCGTCCTCATTGGAGGGATCGCCCTCCAGAAGTCGTTCGTACGCCCCGATGGCCTCATCGCCTCTATCCAAGCGATCGAGTGCTATGGCCATATCATACATGGACTCCTTATCCGTCGGGTCCAGTTCCAGGATCCGATCACATATATCGAGCACTTCCCTATCCCTACCCAGGAACTTCTGGCACTCCCTTATGAGAGCCATGGTATCAATGCGGGATGGGTCGTATTTGTTTGCCCGTTCCAGCTCCTTCAAGGCCTCCTTTTTCAAACCCATGTGGTAGTGGGCCTCCCCAAGATCATGCCATGCATGAGAATCCTGAGGGTTGAACGTCAGGATCGAATTGCAGACCTCGATTATATCCTCGTCCCGATCAAGCCCCCTGAGAGACTCGCGCTTCATCTCCAGCAGATCCAGGTCCTTGGGATCGACCTCCAGCATGACATCAAGACGGGTCAGGGCCTCCTCGAAACGTCCCATGTGTATTAGAGCATCCACTCCGGTCAGGCTATGCAGCCTGCTGTCAGGATCGAGGCGAGACAACTCCTCGGCGGCGTCCAACACATCCTCGTACCGGTCCAGTCGCTTTAGTACCTCGATCCTGCCACCGATACATTCGGAAACTTCTGGAGATAGCCTCAAAGCGGTATCGAAACGATTCAATGCCTCCTCCAACCTACCACATCGCACCATGATATTAGCTGACTCACACAATGCCTGAGCGTTGTCACCATCAAGTTTTAGTGATCTATCGTAGTCCACCAGCGACTCATCCCAAAGTCCGGCCATGGCATCGACCCTAGCCCTCCTTATCAATGTATCAGATGAGCTACTGTCCAAAGACCATGCCCGATCCAGCATCTCCCTGGCCTCTTCGAACCGGTTGAGCTTACCCATGGTCTCCCCCATCTCCCTCAGCGTCTCGAGGTCGATGGGGTCCAAGGACAGCGCCTCATCCAGCTGGAGCAAGGCCTCACGGTGTCGATCCTGGGATAGAAGAACACGTGCTTTACCTACCAACCAATGAGGTCTGGGGTCCACCCGCATTAACCAATCATAGTGTTCCAGGTCATCCGGGTCGAGATCCAGCACCTTTACATAGCTCTGCTTTGCGTCAGACAACCTGTCTGCCCCTTCCAAGACCTGTCCCCTCATGGACCATAACTGCTTGCTCTCGGGAAAATGCTCCAATGCCCCATCTATGTGCCCTAAGGCATCTTCCAGCTTTCCGTTACAAAACAGTGCTTTTGCCTTACCCTCAATAGCATGAGTGTTGCGGGGATCGACCTCGAGGGCACGAGTCATGACCATAGTGGCTGATAAGGATTCGTCGCACTCTATCAGATTAACGCCAAGCCTGACCAATAGATCTACATATTCATTGGCGAAATCCTCATTCTTAAGATCCAGATGAACAAGGACTTCCCAACATTTTGATAAGTAGGGCTTTGCCTTCTTGACCTCATCCGATTGAATCCTAGCCTCGGCTCGCTCCAACGTCTTGCTCGCCTTTCTTAGACTGCGCTGGTCCCTTTCGAGGAACGTGCCTAAAAAGTTAATCCCATCACCGCAGTACAAATAGGCCGAGCATTTAAATAATCTTTCTAACTGGGTCGAATATATGATATCTCAGAGTGGTGTTTGAGATCATTTGCCTGAGGCCATTTATAATTGTCAGACAGATATCTCGGGCAATCATTAAATAATGGTTCACATATTATGTTTATTGTCGGACTTATGTCTGACAATGGGATGGGATACAATGAACGGGGATATAGGATTCGGACCCGGTGTCAGCATGGACCCAACAATCGTCAGCTGGATGAAGAGCCATACCATCAACGATGTGCTCAATATCGCCCAACAGCTGGAGAGAGATGGTTCCGACGTTACCGAGATTCGTTCATTCATAGATGACCTCCGTAGTATGACCTTTTAGGTCATCGGAGGATAGATTACCGTCCAACGTGACGGACACGGACCGAGCTTTGACCCCGGGGGGTGCCTTCACCGGCACTCCCAAGCACTCTTTCTATCATTTGGCCACTTGCCATCAATTATCTACAACCCAATCAATTATATACGTGGGTAAAATTACCGACACAGCAAGCAGGTGTAATCTAGTCTGGTTAGGATTTTGGCCTTCCAAGCCAAACGCCCGGGTTCGAATCCCGGCGCCTGCACCAACATTCAGTTCTTATCAAATACATTCATCTGGACGATTGTCCCATATTCGATCATCACTTGAAAAAAGAAGAGATACGACGGAAGTGACCTGGGGTGGCCCTCCCCGCCGTGGGATGGGTTATTTGACGCATTGGGATGCACGCGTCACATGTGTGTTTCTATCACTGAATCCCTACCGTCATTAATAAGGAAGAGGGAGGGAGGGGTGCGAAGGTTCCGAAACTACTTGGAACGGTGCCTGACCTTCACCGCCACCCCACGACGGGAATCCATCATCTCGGAGCCACGCATCTGAGCCACCCCCACGGCCTTTAGCTCGCCCTTACGAGTTATCAATGCCTCGTCACCCACTCTTATGCGGTCGTCAGCATGCTCCACCCCAACGGCGAACAGGCTTCCACCGAGCTTGAAATCCTCCATTTCCACTATCCATCGTCCTTCAGGAATAAGACGCCTACCGCCTTCCAGGGTCAACGAGATAAGTCCTCGATCAGGAGTCAGCATTCCCCTCTGGCCCTCATCTCCTTGAATCTTAAGAAAAGGATACTTACCACGTATACGAGCATCTTCCAAAAGCGCCTCGGCACCTGGCCCGAACTGGAAACGGGCCCGAGCCGTCATCTGTGCCACATTATAATCGATGCCCGATGATTTCAGATCTGCGAGCGCACCCTCCAAGGTCGACCTGAGCCGCCTGAGAGCGTCCCCCGATGTGGGGCGCCCATGGGACGTATCGATGCAATCGATGGCATCGTTCACGAACGTCCCCTCATGTCCCAGATGGGATATCACGGTGTCGTAGCCGAATGACACTATGTGCTCTACCATGGAGCGAACCATGGCTACCTCGGCGCAACTCCAGTCCCCCGTCACCGGTATGTCATAATGGGCAGCGGGATATACCAGTTCAAGCTCTCGAGGCACCGTTCCCAGCGGGGAGGTGACAATGACCTCATGGACCATATGTGACCCTCTCATGCCGAACAATGCGTCGGCGAAGATCCGGTGGGTACGGGATGAGGAGTAGGGCTTCCTCGCTGAACAGGGCAGCAGGAGCAACACCCGCTTGCCCTCTGGAGGCATGTATACCTCGCGGATGCGGCGTCTGAACCTTCTAACGTCTGGTCTCTGTATCGCTTGAGGCGTATTACAGGCGATACGTCCCCCGACGACGGAGATGTCCCGCTCCTGGAACTCATAGCCTATTGTATCCATTAGACGAAGTACAGCGACCGACCAGGGGCTGGCCGTTGCCCTCATGTCCACCAATTCCCTCAATCGCCCCTTGACGATAAGGTCTTTGATCAGATTGACCTCCCTGATCGCGGCGGCGCGTGAGGCCTCATATGGATCGGACTCACCCAGGTCGGCGGAGAGTGCGAACGTGCCTTCAGGTAGCGTGATCTCGCCAGAGAAAGCTCGCATGCGCATGAGGCTGGTATCCATCATGTCGACACCAGCATACGATAGGAGGGCCATGTTAGCTGGTTCGGCGATGCCAGGCGCATATAACAGGCGCCCATGACCCATGTGTGTTCTCAGGGCCATGAGTGTTCGAACGAAGGCCTCGGGATCCCGGCGCAGCTCAAAAGCGTTACCCAGGACCACTATCTCCGAATCGCCCAGATCCAGTTCGTGGATCTGATCGGGGACGGCCCTGACCATGGTCACACCGTCGCCAATGATGGCCGAGGAGAGGGCGGGTTCCCGTTGCAGATAGCTATAAGGGTACAGCATATCATGGACGATGTCGATCTTGACGTCACCAAGATGGAGGGTCCGCCCATTGGTACGAGGAGACACGGTGGTCTCGGTTCCATCACTGTCCTGGTCCAGTAGCATGGGTGTGGCCCACTCCCTGCCGCCGATGCTCCACATCGTCGATCTAGCCACTCCCGACCTGGCCCTGACCTCTATCATGTGGTTGCGAATGTGGAAGGTATATAAAAAAGGGTGCGACCTAGAAGGTCGTCACCAGATCGTGGGTGTTTATCATCTGGCGCGCTTGTTCCCAATCTATCATCTTGACGTAGTCCGCAACCTCCACATCAGGGAACCTCTTCCTCAGATCCTCTTCTATGCAATACACATCGATATCCAAATCTGGAAGGTCGTCCAACGCCTCCTTGTTGGAGGGCATGCCCACGGTCTGCGGCTTTTGATCGCACACCGCATTCAGCGTTCCGTCCTCCACCAGCAGGACCGTGGACTCGAATACCACTCCAGATGCCAGCATGGCCAATGATAGTCGTAGACCAGCGAAAGCTTCCTCAAATCCGTAGGGAGGCTTGGTCACCATTACAAGTATGTTCTCTGCCACCACATCACCTCCCGATCGTAACCATCCTATCGCTCTCTAACACCATCATAGAGAGATCATTGGTAAGTGAACCAATCTTGGCGCCCTTTATCTCCTCGCCTCTCTTCATCCCCCGGGCATAAGCGCAGGTCTCGCAGACGACCACGTTGACCCCCCGTTCGATCAGCTCTCCCAGATCCATCCCTACGTTCGGAAAGCGGCGAGGATCCTGTCCCTCCTTAATGATGGACACACCCTCCCCATAACCGAAGATGTTCACCTCATGTCCCTTGTCCAGAGCGGCCCTCGCCAGCTTGATCATCACGTTGGTGTCCATGCTCATCATGGTTCCGGATCTGACCTGTATCGTCAACACTCCCATCTGATCACCACACCGTTATCGTCTGATCGTACTCCTCCATTATCAGATCGACCGCCCGAGGGTAGTCGATCATCTCGATCCCTTTCACCAGATCGTCATTGAACCCGCGGGCCTCAAGATCGTCACCTAAGGCATAGACCTCATCGACCAGGGGGGATAGGTTTGCGGCCATCTCGGGAGAGGCGGCGAAGTACACCGCATCCTCGAACAGCAATACTCCAGCCTTGTCCTCGCCCTTGACGTTCTGGATCATGTCCATGTGGCAGCAGGGGCATTCCCAAGGCGATCTCATGAGTATGAACAGCTTGGAGGCCATCGATATCACCCAATGAAGAGTTGAGCATCCGAATCGATGGCCACATCGATGAATCCCGCCGCCCCAAGTACGGTCACTCCATCGACCAGATCATCGACTGCGACATCCATCATGCCCATCGATGTCGAGCAGGCGTAGAACTTGACGCCCAGCTCGGTCGCGGTCGCCATCATATCATCCATGCTGTTGATGCCCATGCCCTTCATCTTCTCCATGAAGTGCCCAGTCATCGGCTTGTACTTCTCCGGCAGCTCCGGCTGGAACCCCTTGCGTAGCAAGTTCAGACCAAAGAAGCTGAAGTACACATGTACCCCGACCCCCATGCCTGCGGCTGTGGTGGCCATGAACATGGACATCATGGCCTTGTCAAAGGTGTCTTCCGTGACCACAATGGTCAACTTCTTTTCTTCTGACAAATGATCCCCTCACTTCTTCTTGATGTAGAAATAGATGAGATCGCCCTCCTCCTTGGTTTCAAATAGCTCGTTACCTGTCCTATGACTCCATGCTGGAACGTCCTCCTTGGCACCAGGGTCGTCGGCCATCATCTCCAGCACCTGACCAGACTCCATCCGCTTCATGGCCTTTGTGAGCTGGACGATGGGCATGGGACACATCATCCCTCGGCAATCTATATTCTCATCAGCCATTAGAGTTAACCCACCTATCGCATCTATCGATGCAAATCATAACTATCTATTGTCGAATTATATAAATGTTCACGAAGATTAATAGTTATTATCTGATAATAATCGACTGGCATACAGACAGTATCAAATATCTCAGGGTGTTATTCTGAACTGAGCCCAATGAACCTCAAGGACATCGACATTGTCTCCATCAGGGACCTGGACAGGAGTCAGATCGATCATATTCTGGATCTGGCTGAGAAGATGATACCCTTCGCCACCGGGGAACGAATGACAAGATGCCTGGAGGGCAAGGTGCTGGCCAACCTGTTCTTTGAACCGTCCACCCGCACCAAGCTGTCCTTCGAGTCCGCCGCGGCCAGACTGGGCATCAGGGTGCTTGAGGTCTCCAGCGCCACCACGACTTCAATGTCGAAGGGAGAGACACTATCCGACACCATCAGAACGGTGGAGTCCTACTCGGACATCATAGTATTGCGGCATCCCCATGAAGGCAGCTCCCGGCTGGCGGCACATTTCTCGTCAAAACCGGTCATCAACGCGGGTGATGGGGCGGGACAGCATCCAACCCAGACCCTGTTGGATCTATTCACCATAAGAAGTGAGAAAGGGGGCATAGAGGGTATGAAGGTGGTGATGGTCGGCGACCTTAAGTATGGACGGACCGCCCATTCACTCGCAGTGGCATTATCCATGTTCGGAGCGGAGCTGACCTTCGTGGCCCCCGAGACCCTGCAGATGCCCACGGACACTGTGGACCAGGTGAGCGAGGTCGGTCACGCCCCCCGCCTAACCAGCGACCTTGAGAGTGTGATCTCGGAAGCGGACGTCCTGTACGTGACCCGGATCCAGAGAGAAAGGTTCCCCGACCCAGAGGAGTACAATAAGGTCGCCGGCACCTATCGCATCGACAAGACCCTGCTCAGAGAGGCGAGGAAGGACCTGATCGTATTGCATCCATTGCCGAGGGTGGACGAGATCGCACCGGAGGTGGACTACACCGATCATGCCAAGTATTTCAGGCAGGCGTTCAATGGTGTCCCAATGAGGATGGCCATCCTCATGGCTTTGCTTGGAGGTGAACTGGATTAGGGAGCTGAGGGTTACCCCCATCAGGAACGGCACGGTCATAGACCACATAGAGTGTGGCATGGCCCTTCACGTGCTCACCATAATAGGAGTCAACGGGGAGAACGTCCGCTCCACCGTGAGTGTGCTGATGCATGTACCATCTGAACGCACCGGATGGAAGGATGTGGTCAAGGTCGAGGACCGGGAGCTCGATCCCAATGAGATCGACAAGATCGCATTGATCGCCCCCAAAGCGACGATCAACATAATCCGGGACTTCAATGTGGCGGAGAAGTACCAGAGCAAGGTCCCCGAGGTCATACGCGGCATCGCCCGTTGCGGAAACCCCAATTGCATAACCAACAAGAGCGAACCGGTGGAGCCGGAGTTCACCGTGGAATGCAAGAACCCCCCCATGCTTCGTTGCATATACTGCGAGAGGGTGCTTGAGAATATCACTGATAACCTGGTATGATCACTGAAGCCAGGTTAGATCCTCACGGGTGCGGACCATGAATCGCTGCATACTGTCCAGCACTGTCTCTGGTTCCATGGAGCCATCCACCATCACCACGATCATTAGGCTGGAACCGACCTTGGTCACGTAGATATCGCGATCACCGTAGTGAGCCCTCAGGTAATCTAGCATCGCACCCTCGTGCTCGACCCGGCCGCAGGACTCCGCGGCTGAGAACATAACAGCCACCAGGGATGAGTAGTCCTCCGCATTCCTCACCGTTTTGAACTGGGCCTTCCCAGAGATCATGAGGCCTGTCTTGGACACGACCGATGTGTACAGGAAACCATCCCCTTGGAATACCTGCGACATAATATCCTCTATTATCCCCTCGGTCGATTTGATTTGCTCCACCCAATATACCTCCGACACACGGACATCGAATTAAATGTCCCATACTCAATTTAACCTTTCCCCTGACCCGTAACCTATGTTGCCTAATCTTTATTAATCACATCATGATTTGGATTGGGTCGGATCCATATAATCATGGGGACGGCGGTGATGGACATGAGTCTCTTAATACTCACAGGCATGCCAGGAGCGGGAAAGGAAGAGTTCGTCTCCATGGCCAAGGAAGCAGGGTTCGAGGTTGTGCGCATGGGCGATGTGGTCCGGCGAGAGTGTGATAAGAGATTGCTCGGGAACACCGATGCCTCCGTCGGTGGTCTGGCCAATAACGAGAGGGAGGTGCATGGAGATGATGTCTGGGCCCGCAGGACCATGACCTATATCGGTGAATCAGACACACTCATCGATGGCTGCCGCAGCCTGGCCGAGGTCAACGCTTTCCGACTGGAGTACGGCGATGATGCGATCATCATTGCCATTCACACCAGGCCCGAGGCCCGATATCAACGTCTACAGTGCCGGGGCAGGTCCGATGCCCCTGGGACATGGGAACAGTTCGAAGAGAGAGACCTGAGAGAGCTGGGTTGGGGCCTTGGAGAGGTCATCGCCCGGGCCAACGTCATGCTGGTCAACGAGGGCACCCTGAGGGATTTTCAGTCCCTGTGCCAAAACGCCCTTGGTGAGCTGCGTGAGTGAGTTCAAATTGGATCACGTATGTGGCGGCTCGGCAATGGCCGCCATTCCTCTTGAGGTGCATCGGTACGACCTGAGCGTTGTACAGAGAATACTGACCAAGGAAGGATGGGAGGCCGATGATGATGATTTCGTCGTCGTGGCCAAGAAAGAGGACATGGACCTGACAGTCTACCGAACTGGACGGGTGATGGTGTTCCCTATGAAGGACAAGAAACAGGCCCGACCGTTCTTCGAGGCTGTTTTCACCATCATCGCCCCCGCTATGGTCTGACCTCACAAAACAGCTATATATTGACCGTGACGATTTTGCCTCGCTGGGCCGGGATGCGCTTGAATAAAAATCTTTCTGCAGCGTTATCGATTATGATAATCTGCCTGATGGCCACCCCAGCGATAGCGCCACAGGCCATGGGCGATGGCACCCCGGCGCCTTTAGGAGACGTGAGCGATGCGTACTCATCGCCAGCCATGACCTGGCCAACACTTGACCACCCATCACTGGCATCCCAAGGGGACATGGATGACGACGGAGATTTGGATCTCGTCGTCGCATCCGCCACTGGCAAAGAGATCCTGATCCACCTCACTGACGGGGGGGTCTTGACCCCGGGACCGAGCATCGCATTGAACCATACCCCTTCAGGGCTGGATGTGTATGACGTTGACCGGGATGGATTGGACGACATCATCGTGTGCTATTCTGATGATACCACTATCGAGTGGTTCATCCAAGCCAGCGGATACACGACCGGAGGCAGCAAGGACAGTGTTGCTGGTACCGCTGCTGGCATAGTCGTTGACGATATCGATGGTGACGGGTATGCTGATTATATTTTACCCAAGAATGGAGGAGTTTTTCGTATCTATGTGTACATCAATTTCACTTTTACTCCTAGCATTGGGATTGTAACAGATGCTGCAATTACCAGTGCTAATATGATCGTTGATGGAGATTTTAATGGGGACGGTCTAATCGATTTTGCCATTGCCGATTCAATATGTAACGTTCATGTTTACCTAAACAAGAAAGTTGATATGGACTACCCCAGCAACTATACTTTGGACAATGTGATTAGTGTCAACGTCCCGTTCGACATGGGAACTATGCACCTGATGGATAGCGACCCTTTCGATTCCCTTTATATAGTGGGTAAAGATACCGATTACACGCTTAAGGTGTGTTATTTTAACGGTTCCCATGTGTCTTTAAACAATAGCTTCATAATAGGAGATGGACCAGCCATCGTCTCCTTCCTTGACCTAGACGGTATCGGTGCGGTCGACCCATTGATCACATTTCCTTTGAATAACCGTACTGTGGCCCACACCTGGCCCGAATCAGGTTTCCTGGGACAACCGGAGTGGTCGTTCCCCAATGAAGAGGGGGCTATAATCAGCACATCCATTGATGTTAATCAGGATGGGTACAAGGACCTTGTTCTGCTGTCACCCGGTTCCCTGTCCACCTACTTCAGATCCACCGGCATCGGCAACGCTGATGTAGACATAATGTTGGGAACGGAATGGTCTTCCATGCTGGTTGGAAATGGCAACGGGACCTTGATATTCGTACCTGAGAAGGTTTCACCATGGATTGGCGTATACTCAGCCAATGGATCCCTGCAGTGGAAGGCGATGACTGATGGGGCGCCCATTGATATGGTGGCGATTGATCTGGATCAGAACGGGTATGATGATCTCATAACACTTGATTCGGGTAACGATACACTCTCTATATTCTATGCAAACGAGTTTATTACTGGGGATGTTTTACCCGATGATGTCATAAATCTACTATTCGCCCCTGGACATCTAGCCTTCGGTAATCTTTCTGGCGATTCCCGGATTGATGTGGCGGTAGCTGGTGATTCTGAGATTCGTGTTCTAGAGAACGTCGGAGGGAATCTAGACATAGCAACCAATCTCAATGAATCACTGGCCTCGGGAAATATCTCAGATTTGGTCTGTGGACAAATGAATATTGATTATGACGGAATTAATGATCAGGACGATCTTATAGTCATCAATGGCAGCCAAGTGGAGATACTCTATCTGGGTCCATCGGGCATCCAGAACACGTATATCATCAATGGACTACCATTAAAGCCCATTCAATTATCCACAGGAGACCTCGATCATGATTCCGAGGATGATTTGTCCATACTTCTTTCAAACGGCAGCGTCCGTTGCCACATCCAACAGGATGGTTATGAAACCGGGGTGATTAATGATGATGATTACTATTTCATGCTGGACGCACCCTCCCTTTCATGGATATCCGTTTCCGACATGGACGATGACGGGGTGGATGAAGTCGTGGGCACCGACGCCTCGCTCAATGTGGTCTGGATCATGGAGACCGACGGGCAGTCGGTCACTTCCTCGACCCAATTGACCGGAGGCGCAGGTAACCTGACGGCCGGTGTCGGCGACGTGAACGGGGATGATCGGCCTGACATCCTTCTCGCATCCCCTGGATCGAGCACAGTATCGGTATTTCTGCAGGTAAACCAAGCACCAACGGCAGTTGCCCTGACCTCGTCCATGACCCCAGATGAGGGGAGCACGGTCTGGTTGAACGCCTCCGCCAGCATTGATACCTTGGCAGACATGGCCACGCTGAACTACACCTGGACTGTCGGTGGATGGACCTCTTATGGTATGCTTGTCGACTATACGCCGATGGACTCTGGGAATGTGACGGTGGAGCTGACGGTCAGAGACAGGGATGGTCTGATCGGAAACGACTCTCTTGTCCTTGATGTCCAGGACGTTTTTCCATCTGCGACGTTCGATGACGATGGGCCAGCCAACGAAAGCGAGCCCATCATATTCACGCACATCCCCACCGTTCCCGGCGATGTGATCAACTGGACCTGGGACTTCGGGGACGGTACCACGGGATACGGTGCTTCGTGCTCCCACGCTTATACGGACGATGGGCTCTATAACGTCACGTTGACCGTCCTGGATGACGAGGATAATGAAGCCGACTCATCGCGAACGGTTGAAGTGATCGATATTGGTCTTCAGGCAGGCTTCGAGCATGACGGGACCTTGATAGAGGGTGCTATGCTGTGGTTCAACGATACGTCCAGCTCATGGCCCGATGCGATCACCAACTGGACCTGGGACTTCGGGGACGGCACTTTCGCATATAGTCAGAACGTCACCCATGTTTTTGCGGTCGATGGCAACTATACGATCAATCTCACCGTGACGGACGATGATGACCGGTCTGCCTGGATAGATGTGGCCCTGACCATCGAGGACACCGAACCAGTAGCCTCGATAGTCATTGACGATGATACCCCTGTGGAAACAGTGACGATCGTCCTGCAGGACATAGGAATGAGTCATGACCCCATTGCCAACCGCACTTGGATAATTGATGGTGAGGAAGTAGGATGGAGCGTGTCGATCGAGTGGATGTTCCTTGAGGATGGTGATCATTCGATCACCCTCTTGGTAACGGACTCGGATGGCAGCGAGGGACGAGATGACCTGGCCGTCAACGTGGCCGATCTCGAATTGCAGGCATCTTTCATAACGGCTGGAGGGGTTGAGGGAGATGGCATCACATTCCAGGACGGTTCCAGCTCGTGGCCTGATATAATCACCAACTGGACCTGGGACTTCGGGGATGGTAACATCTCCTATGGACAGGCCCAGACACATATCTACATCACCTCTGGCGAATACCTAGTGCGACTCACCATCATCGATGATGACGGTAGGACGGCCTGGTTCAACACGACGGTCACGGTCTCGGACTCGGTGCCGGAGGCACATATGTCCGTGACTGACTATGGCCCCATGGAGGGTGACGTGGTAACATTCACCGATGTGTCCAGCGCCTATGATGGTTTGGCCTCACGCCAGTGGTACGTGGACGGGGATCCAGAGGGGCAGGGGGACTCGATGGACCATGTGTTCATGCAGGAAGGGACCCACGAGGTGACCCTGGTGGTCGTAGATAACGATGGCAGCCAGTCCAACGTGAGCGTGGAGATCGTTGTCGTTGATGCTGGGATCTTCGCCGACTTCCAGTTCAGCATCGGGGTGTTCGAAGGGGGAGCGATCCAGTTCACAGATGCATCCAGCTCATGGCCTGACGCCATCACCAACTGGACCTGGGACTTCGGGGACGGGGCGACCTCACATTCCCGCAACCCTGCCCATGTCTTCATGGAGGACAGCGAGTATATGGTAAATCTCACCGTATTGGATGTGGATGATCGGTCCGCGTCTATCGAATGTGCGGTGACCGTCCTTAATATGGCCCCTGTCGCATCCTTCACGACCAGCGTTCCCGTGGCCATAGAGATCACGGAGGTGCATTTCACTGATGACAGCCAGTCCTACGATGACCTCATCGAATGGGAGTGGTTCATAGACGGGGTGCGTGTGTCCACCGAACCCTCGATGACCCATACCTTTCAAGACAATGGGACCTATGTGATCTCCCTTCGGGTCATCGATGACGATGGCAACGAATCCACCACATCCAGGTCATTCGTGGTCCTCGACAGCGATCCGTTGATCGGTTCTTTCTCCCATGATGGAGGGCAATCGACATCAGAAGGTGACCTCCTGGTCTTCACCGTCAGTGCATCATCAGCCGATGGTATTATTGGATACTCATGGGACTTCGGCGATGGTGATAACACATCCACCCTACTAGGCGTGGTGGAGCATACCTACACCCACCGAGGCGAGTATACAGTAACGGTTTCGGTGGATGACTCCGACTCGACCTCGGAATACTCACTCTGCCTAAATGTCGTCAACATCAAACCAGTGGCCGCCTTCACCTATCAGGTGCAGAGCGGGGGGCTGGTCGTGTTCGATGCGACCGCCAGCTCCGACACCCCTGGCGACACGATATCCCTGGGCTGGAACTTCCATGACGGAGGTGGCGTGCTAGGGCCATTCGAGTCGCGATTCTTGGAACACCAGTATGACGGTGATGGCACCTACGATGTGACCTTGACAGTAACCGATGACGATGGACGAACCGACTCGCTGACGATGCAGGTAGTGGTGGATCTTACCAGCCCTATCATATCCAACATGACCGTGGCCGGGGGTGGCGTCGTTGGCTCCCCCACAATCATCAAGGTCCAAGTGGAAGACGAGTTTGGTCTGGCATCTGTGATATTACACTACATCCTGAATGGGACCGAACATACAACTCCGATGACCCTGGACGCCGATGGGAACTTCATTGGACAGATCCCCTCCGTGGGCACGGAACAGGATCTGATCTATTGGATCGAGGCCATCGACGGGAGCGAAAATATAGCGGTATCCGGTGAGATGGAACTACAGATCCGCGAGGCCAGCATGGATCCAGTGATCATCGCCTTGGTGGCTGTGATCCTCGGACTCATCATAACATTGGTATTCATACTTACCATGGGCAAGGTGGAGGAAGTGTTCATCATCTACAACGATGGCAGATTGATGGCCCATGAAAGCAACAGACTTAAGCCAGGCATGGACAGCGATATCATGAGCTCGATGCTCGTGGTCATTCAGGATTTCGTTACCGACTCGTTCGTTGATGATGAGGATACGTCACTCAACCGGCTACGATTCGGGAAGAAGGAGGTCCTTATCGAGAGAGGTGAACACATATTCATGGCGGTGGTGTTGAAGGGCAAACCGCCAAAGAACATGGGTGACCGCATGCAGCGGACCATCAGGGATATGGAGCAGGAGTTCCCCCTGGAGGAATGGGATGGGGATCTGGACCGGATCAGGGGGATGAGAGAGAGATCGCGCCGGCTCTTCCGCCTAGCCAGTCTTGGAAAGATAGTAGGGAACAAGGGAGCGCAAGAGTTATAACCGAAGTAGTGGTGGCTCCTCCAATGGATTTCACCCAGAACCTAGCGCTTGTACTTGTGCTCTGCACGGTACTCTCGCTGATGGCCTGGAAGTTTCAACTGATGACGACGTCCGGAGCCCTTGCCTCGTTTGGGGTGGGTATGGTCATAGGTACCTTCGGCTCATGGAAATGGCTTTTGGTACTGATCGCATTCGCCATTCTGGGCTTTGCCGCAACCAAGTATCAATTCTCGTCCAAGAAGGAAATGGGAGTGCAAGAAGGAAATGGCGGCGAGCGTACACACCGTAACGTCATCGCTAACGCCTTTGTGCCAGCGATGATCGCGATCTTGACATGGGCCACAGGCATGCAGGGAGAGCCATTGGCCAATGTGACATACCTAGCGTCCGTAGCAGTGGCTGCATCCGATACCATAGCCAGCGAGCTCGGTGTACTATCCAAACGCACCTACCTGATCACCACCAGGGAACTCGTTCCTACTGGTATCGATGGAGGGGTTTCCCTTTCAGGTACGGCCTGGGCCCTTGTCGGGGCATTCGTGGCCGCGATCGTCGGTTGGACGATAATGGAACCGGGAAGCCTCCTCAGCCCGCTATGGATCATCGCAGGGGCTGCAGGCTTCATAGGGTGTGTTCTAGACAGCGTGATCGGCGCCACCCTAGAAAGACGGGGGATGATTGGCAAGCTGGGGAACAACATGACGACCATGGCCATTGGGGCGCTATTGGCCGCCTCCCTGACCCTGCTGATCATCTGAGAGGGTAAAGATTATATACCAATCCGTGATTCAGTGGCTTAGTGGGTATGACGGCCATAGCGGCGGGGTCACACCTGGTCTCATCCGAACCCAGAAGTTAAGCCCGCCTGCGTTCCCTGTTGTACTGTGGTGCGAGAGCCCATGGGAAGCTTGGAACGCTGTCAA
>JAUVWO010000102.1 GCA_030604065.1 Methanomassiliicoccales archaeon
AGGACTTCGTGCAACTGTCCATAGAGCGGATAGAGCAGAACGATTAGGCGAAGTATGCAGTTAGCTCTCACCCTTTTAACGGTCGTCATCGTGGTCCTTGATGATGTCGGCTATCACCCCATCCCGGAGGCACGGGCGACCCCTCGCTCGAGATAGCAGGGGACAAGTACCGTTCGCCATTGTTGCAGTCATGTTGCTCTCTATGTCCAGCGTCACTGTGGTTCTGCTCCACGGCAACGATGAGGTCCGCTCGTCAGTGGATGGGGACGTGCTGGAATCCATGGATCGCCGCGCATCGTCGATGTTGCTGGAACTGGAGGACAACGCCCATGCACTGGCCGTTGACGCCTCGGGGTCAGAGGAGCCTAGCGATGAGTTCGATCGAGAATGGCATCAATATCTCAATCGCACGTTCCCTAGATGGGAGGGCCCCCATGTCGTTGCGATGGAATTAGAGGATGTGGCGCTCATGCCATTGGAGGCAAGTGACATCAATGACCGCCCAGTGACGCTTTTTTTGGTGCTCAGGGGGACGCTATGGATCAACGTATCCTGTGGAGCTTCCAAAGTGGTGCGCTCTGGTGATGTGGAGCGACCGGTGTTCCTGCCCTCGCCGCTGGTGGACGTTTCGGCGGTGGCGATGGCATCCTCCATGAAGGGAGACGATGACCGTCTCACCAGCTCTTTATCCTATCAGCTTGCCACGCTAGCCCAGGCCAGGGTGCTGCAGGGTTACGGCTCGGAGTCGCTAATGGGCCCATACGGGACTCGGAAGGTGCTGGTGGAGGCCGACGTCATGGTGGCGCTGGAGCAATCGTTGGCACTGCTCGGCCTTCAGGAGTTCGGTGCGGTGCCGGACACCGGCGCCAGCACTGTCGGCATGCCAGATGCTGAGGGTGGCGAGGTCGATCCGGCCAGGGCTCTCCTGGAAGCGATGAACATGGGTCCGATGAGGGTCTCCACATTGCTCAGCATGGCGATACAGGCGTCCCTGGATCAGCTCGTGATCCGAGCGATGGAGCATTACCATATGGATGTACTGCTGGGCCTCATCGAGGCTGGGGTCGATATGCTGATCGACCTCGGGTTCGGATACGTCGATGCGATGCTCGGCACCGAGCTGTTATGGGATGACTTCGTGAACCGTGTCCAGAGGGAGTTCGCGGAGTGGGGCATGCATCAGGGGGACTATCGCTGGTGGAACGGTGGAGGGCCCAATCTGGTGTATGAGATAGAACCGATAGCGATCGAGATCACTGACGCAGACGGGGCGCCGTTGACGTTGACGGTCGGTGGGCCAGTGGAGCTCAACCTGACCACGGCGGACATCATGCGCAGGGACGCTTGGGGCAACGTGCCGTCGGGTCTCCTCAAGGATGCGATCAGCGTGATGGGGGTAATCAATGCCTTCCTGCATGATCTGTCCACGGCCATAGGCTCGTGCGATTCACTGGGTACGGTGACGATGGATGGCGGGGGCAATGCCTTTGCCAGCATGCGCGAGCAGTTAGAGCGCAAGCTGGAGGAGGGTGGGGCCACGATCGAGGCAGAGGTGGAGGACTGCGTTTCCGATGGCGTCTTGGTGATGGAGGGGGACGCCTACGTATACTCCTATGTGGAGAGTCATGCAGACCTGCTTCTGGAGAATGGCCCGGTGATGGATGCGGCGCTGGCCGACATCGTGCAACAGCTGCTTGTATCCGACAGGTCCTGGGAGGGTCTGCTGGATCCGAATGAGGCGTCGGCGCAGCTTCGCTGCCAGCTGGAGGCGAATCACTGGCTGGAGGCGGCGGGTCCTGTTGAACAGCGTCTTATGGAGAACAAGCAGAGGTTGTTGGAGCGATTCGCCACGGTGCTTCTTGACGAGGAGCCCGGGTCGGGCAATGGTCTGCTGGACCACCTGGGGCCTGGAGACTGGCTTGGGGACGTGGTGTACCGTCGACTCTTCGACATGCTCGATAGCCTGGAGATATGCCACGGTCTCAGGGATGGCACCGTGACCTTCACCCCTATGGATGGGGCCAGTGAGTTCGAGTATCAGGGGCAGGACATCCGAGTGGAGCAGCGGCTGGCTATTGACATGTCCGGGGTGCGTATCGATGTACGCGGCCCGTGGGAGAATACTGGGCAGACCAACATCCACGCCACCGAGATGGGTAAGGTCAACATGACGCCGTACCAGACCTTTTGGCGGGTCGAGGTCAGCGGTCCTTTCACCGTTGTGGCTAACGCCACCGGTCCAGTTCTGCCGATCGAGGTGAACAGCACGAAGGAAGGGGAGGTCTGCATGGAGATCCTGGTACCCGTGTTCAGCGGGTGGTCTCTCGCCGGGGTGGAATACCGACCCTCGTCCACGCTGTGGGGCGATGCAATGGATGCCCTGAATGAGGTGTGGCAGGGCATCCTGGGCGTGGTGGACGTCGTGGGGCGTTCGATCAGGGCCCTGGTGGATGCGGCGCTGGATAGGGTTGCCAGCATACTGTCCTGCGGGGTCCAGGCGGTCATATGGCTGGCTGAGGTGATGGAGGATGTAGTCGCCTCTATCCAGCAGGCCTGCAACGAAGGCCTGGCCTGGCTCATGGGGGCCATCGCATCGGTGGTATCGGATCTTCTGCCCCAGTCGCAATTCCATATCGACATGTTCGGGTTGGAGTTCATGGTGGAGTTAGATCCCATGGACCTGGCGTTGCGGACCACACGCGACCTCCTGCGCGTAGGCGTCTCGATACCCATGGGCAATGGCGCCCTCGATCTCATGGTCCGGTTCCTCCGCTTCGGCGCTGGTGACTATGGCATCGTAGCAAATGCAGATATGGTGATGGGGGAGCACACGGTCTCTGTCATCATTGACCCTCTGATGCGGGTGGGCGACCACTTGGTCGAGCTGAACATGGAGATGGATGACACCCGGGTGGACATACTGTTCCCTCAGGTGGTGCAGTACAGGAGCTTCCGGGTGTCCCTGGCAGACATGCCCGGGCTGGGCGCCGTCCTGTCGTCCATCCCGCTGCCGTGGCCCGGCATCAAGGGCAGCTTCGACGCTGGGTTAGAGGTCAAATACAACCAGCCATTCACCGATCACGTGGTGATCAATGAGATCGAGCAGAACCCGTTCGGGATGGATGCGGGATGTGAATGGGTGGAGCTGTACAACCCGTCGGAGCGCGGAGTCGACATCACCGGTTGGACGCTGCAGACCAGCCACGGCATCCAGTTCGTTGAGCCCCTCGGGGGGGTCGTTCCCGGGCGGTCGCGGCTGGTCATCGGTCTCGACGGTCAGGCATTGGACAACGGTTATGGGTTGAAGGTCCCCGGCGGTGAGAGGTTGATGTTGATGGACGCTAATGGCACGCGGGTGGATTCCACTCCATGGTGCACGGACCTGGAGAATGATGGCCGTACCTGGCAGAGGCATTACGACGGTAGCGATCGGTGGACGTTCAAGGATGCCACCCAGGGGTTGCCCAATGGGCGCAGGGAGGCATCTTGCTCATCGTTCGATTGGGTGCGCAGCACCTTGGTGGACTCTATCCTCGCCGCTGCGGCGGAGATGGGTGGGCTGTCGCCCACCGTAGACAGCCTGGCCCGACTGCTGGAACTGACACTGAGGAACCTGTTGCGAGACGTCATCGATCTGATCGCTGGCGCCATAGTGGAGTTCCAGCTGTTCATTACAGCCGGTGTGTCCGACCTGACATCGGCGAGCGGGGGAGGTCTTGCATTCTCCTTGGTCGTCACCTCGGAGTGCATCAGGGAGGCATTGGAATGGGCGTGCGACCGCATGCTCGAGCTGGTCGTCGGCCTCGACGATGTGACCGTGGCTCGGAGCGGGTCGCATGGCCTTAGATTCCTGGCAGAGGATGTGTACCTACGGTTCGCCGCGTATGCGTCAGTGGGCGCGCCGCATATGCTATCGGCCATGTCCGAGGACCGTCTCACCCTGATCGGCTGCGTGGAAACCAACGTGGCCGCGGTGGGTGCGTTCCTAGGTCAGGACTGGGGCCGCCCCTGTATGACATTCTCCGCCACCCTGGCGCAGGTGCCCGGATGGTCTATCCCCCGTCCGTTCGGAGTGGACGCCGATGCCGTGGCCGATGTGCACCTGATCCGTGCCCTGGTATATCGGACCTGATCATCCGATGGTATCCTGCCCGCTCATGTATGGGCGCAGGACCTCGGGTATGGTGATGGTGCCGTCGCGGTTCTGATATTGCTCCATCAGGCACACCATGGTGCGGGGCAGGGCGACCCCGCTTCCGTTCAGGGTGTGGACGAACTCGCTCTTCAGGTGAGGCTCAGGTCTAAATTTGATCCTGGCCCTCCTGGTCTGGAAATCCTCGAAGTTAGAGCAGGATGAGACCTCGAGCCATGCTTCCTTGCCCGGGGCGAAGGCCTCGATGTCGTAGCACTTGGCCGCAGCGAAGCTAAGGGCGCCGGTGCACAGCAATAATATCCGGTAGGGCAGGCCCAGACCTTGGAGTACGGCCTCGGCGTTGCCCAGCAGTGACTCCAGTTCCATATACGAGTTCTCGGGGGTAACGAACCGTACCATTTCCACCTTGTTGAACTGGTG
>JAUVWO010000122.1 GCA_030604065.1 Methanomassiliicoccales archaeon
ACCGTGGAGACCAATGGCTCCCTGGATATATCCGGCGTGCTCAAGGGTGAGAGAGTGATGGTGTCCATGGACATCAAGTGCCCGTCGTCGGGCATGGCCGATATGATGGAGATGGGGAATCTTGAACGGATACGCACCGAGGATCAGTTGAAGTTCGTAGTGGCCGATATGAGGGACATGGAGTACGCCGAGGGTATCCTGGCCGAACATGACGTGGGATGCCAGGTGGTATTCAGTCCCGTAGGCGGCGTGGATCTGCGTACATTGGCCGAATGGGTGCTCAGCCGCAATCTGAATGTCAGGGTTCTCCCTCAGCTCCATAAGCTCATCTGGGGCGACAAAAGAGGGGTCTGAGGTGGCATCCGATGCATTCTGATCTTTTTGAAGCCATGATCGAACCACTAGAGTACGGAGAAAACGTTTCCCTTCTGATCAGGCATGCGGAGAAGGAGATATTTTCCATAGAGGAGGATATCAATGCACCTCTCACAGAGTCTGGGAGGAAGATGGCGTACCAGCTGGGCCGTAGAATGTGTCCTTTAACCCCCCACGTCACCGTGGCCAAGACCAGTCCTGTGGGAAGGTGTGTGGATAGTTTGGAGCGGATCAAGGAGGGCATGGGTTTCGAGACGCCCTTGGTCACCACCAAGACATTCGGATCGCTCGACCCTTTCTTTCAGGATCTGCCTAAGCTATTCGAGTACTATCTCGCAGTGGGGTCGAAGACGCTGGTAAAGGAGCTGCTAAATGGCGTTCCAGTACCTAGAATGACGCGGGTGGACGTGGGGCTGAGGCGCATGTTCACTGAGCTTATAGAGGATGGTTCCCAGAGACAGGGTTTGGGCATATACATGACCCATGATGTCATGGTCGCCATAACTGTTGGCTATCTATCCGGGGATATACTAAATAAGGATAATTGGGTCGATTTCCTAGAGGGCATCGCCATGATCAACGATGGAGAGAACATCAACCTGGCCTGGAGGGGCAGGTATCTTGATGTGACCGATCGGATCAGGGCGTTGGGACGGGAGATTGTAAAAAGGCAACGAGCTAGTTGTGACAAATATCAATCAGAATATCCAAACAGTGCTCTTAGGGGCAGTTGCTCTTTTTATGATCATCCTATCGATCTCGCGTCTGAGTTTCTGATGAAAGGGCTCTGTGCACATGGTCCGATATCTCGCGGTCGAAGGCTTGGAAGTACACGAACGAGGACACTATCGACAGTGCCACGAAGAGTACATAGAAGCTGGAGAATCGTTGGAGAATCTGCATAGGTTCTACTCTCTCCAGGATCAGTCTCAGGAATATGACGATGGTACCCACTAGGCTGATCAGCCCCCCATTCTGGCTTTGACCCCGTCGAACAATGCGAAGGGGCGTACGGGCGCCTCAAGCTCGGCGGAGACGGCCCGGAGCGGGAATAAGGGCAACACTATTGCCGGTATCAGTACTGACAGCGATGAGACCAGGCCCACGGCCCAGGCCAGTTCCAAGTCCAACAGAAGGTTAAGGCTGATGTACAGCAGCACTAGGGTACCTATGGCGAACAGCCACAGTGTCAGCCTATCTCTTATGCTCAGGGTGCAGGAGGTGTCGATATGTCTCAGGTTGCCCAACAGGTCCGGGTAGAGGCGTTTGGTCATGGCAGCAATGATCCCGTTGACGCCATAGCAGAGGATGACGTCGAATACCAGGATCATCAGCATCGCCGTGCCAAGTACCACCCCGCCCACCGCCCCGGTCAGCAGGATGGTTGGAATGTTGAATGACTGAACATCCCCTATCACACTATCAACGAACGAGGGTTGTACGAGAAGCAGGATGGCGGTGATGGTGACGGCGCAAGACGCTATTGACCAGGGCGCAAGACGGAGGAGTATCCTGGTCATCCTCAGCTCCGACCAGCCTCGCATGAACACCACGTACAAACCCACTAGGAACAGCGAGGTGGTAAGCAGGGAGGCGAAGGACGCCAGCAGATCTCCGATAGTATCCGCGCGGAACAGAGCGGCCAACAAGGCGAGGGTCACCAGTACTATGGTGAGATGGATCGTTCTCCTGTCCACATGCTCGATTGATCTGCCTCGGAATTCGGTCACCATCATGCTATCGTTCCGCAAGTATAAAAATAGGAAACGGGTCTCGGGCAAACATTAAACCGGTTCTGAGTCATACAGGGGCATGCGCCATGTTGAGCTCACTAGCGGCCGTCGCTTCCTTATCCGTCTCGATGGCGGTGAGATCCTGCACTGGTCGGTGGAGGAATTCGCTGCCGAGCAAGGCGTGCGGACTGCTAAGGTGACCGCCATCGGCGGTGCCGATGATGGTTCAATGATCATCTGCGGGCCCGAGGGGGATGCTGAAGGGGACATAGTTCCGGTGGAGGTGGTTCTGGAGGGCGTCCACGAGATGCATGGATGCGGGACGCTGGTGCAGGACGATGATGGGAACCCGGTGCTGCATATGCACGCCTCGTTCGGCAGGGGAAGCACCTCGTTGACCGGTTGTGTCAGGCCGGGCGTGGTAACCTGGTTGGTGATGGAGGTTCTGATCGAGGAGCTAGTGGGCGATGGCCCAGTGCGTGTCGTGGGTGACACCGGCTTTGCCTTGTTGGACCCCACTGGACAGTTTTATTGAAATACAACTTGATAACATAGTTCATCCAATGGGTGGTTCCGGGGGGAAATGGGCGCCGTTGGTCATCATATCGATGGCAATATTCATCCTGGTCATAGACACCACCATGATGAACGTCTCCATATCCGCACTCATTGCAGATCTCAACAGCAGCATCGGGGAGATACAACCCGACTTTTGCACTTCGCTCCATAGCTTGAGCTGATTCTCCCGTTCCCAAAGAGTTTCGCACCTCGCTCTCAAGCCCGTGCCCGACCCGGGAACGGGCCCGTATCGCTAGGTGAGAGTCGCAGTCTCGGCTAGGATCAACCTGTTGATCGCATCGAAGTTCGAGAATATCCTCCGTCGTCGTCCATCGCTCGTGAAAACCACGGTAAGTGCGAAATTCATCAGGCTCCGCATGATGAATTTTGTCGTCAC
>JAUVWO010000055.1 GCA_030604065.1 Methanomassiliicoccales archaeon
CGGGGGGGAGCGGGTGATGGAGTCCAGCAAGATGGGAGGGGTGACCTTTGCCCATGGCCATGAGGTCGTTGATGGACGGCCACTGGTGGTGGGGCATGAGCACCCATCCATACGTCTGGTTGATAATGTGGGTGCACATGTGAAGTTACCGTGCTTCCTGCATCTGGCCGAACAGGATATTCTAGTGATGCCTGCTATCAGTCCGCTGGCAGGAGGCAATGACCTGACATTGCAAGAGGCGTCGCTTTCACCCATGCTCCGTGAGGTCGACATGGATGAGGGGAGGGTCATAGCCTGCTCTGAGATAGGACTTATTGACATGGGTAGATTGGGTGGTCTGAGATGTCTCAAACTGTGAATCAATGTTGCATTTTTGTTATATAATAATAATATAGCCATTTTACGTTGGAATGACTGGCTATGGCTTATAATAGAAAAGAAGCATCTATGGATGCCTCATCCATCCATCCAAGGGTTTATTAATCGCCAATTTTTTTTCAGGCATAACCTTTGAGGAGGGAATCATCACATGAGTGAATCAATGGACAATTTGATTGAGATTGTCGTCAAGGGCAAGCTCAAAGAAGGCAAGGCGGCCGCCCAGGCCTGTGTTGACGCTGGACACGGTCCGAAGGAGATAATCTTCCAGGGTTTGAGCAAGGCAATGGAGATCGTCGGCGATAAGTACGCTAGCAAGGAATATTTCTTGCCCCAGGTCCTTCTGTCTGCCAACACCCTGTATCAGGGTCTGAACCTCGTACTGCCCATGCTCCAGGCTGAGCAGGCTGCCTCCGGTGAGGCTGCTGCCTCTGGTGTCGTGATCGCGGTCATCGAGGGCGATGTGCACGACATCGGCAAGAACATCGTCAAGGCCATGCTGACCGGTATGGGTCTGACCATGTTCGATATGGGCAAGGATGTCCCGGTGAAGGATCTCGTCGAGAAGCTGAAGGCAGAGGGTGCTTCCATCATGGCCACCTCTACCCTGATGACCCCGACCCTGGCTGGCATGAAGGACCTCGAGGCTGTTCTTAAGGAAGAGGGCTTGAAGGGTGTTTCGTGCAAGTCCATCATCGGTGGCGGCGCAACCTCTAGGGACTTCGCCGATCAGATCGGTGCTGATGGCTGGGCCTATGACGCTGTTGAGGCCACCAGTGTCGTCGCTGACCTGCTGAAGCAGCTCGGTAGGTAAAACCCCCAACCCCTTCCTTTTTTATTATCCTTATTCGACATTGGTATTCTGAATCAACAATCATGATCCCCAGACCCTATGGGGCACAAAAAACCATTTCAAATGTACTGTTCTTTGACGTTAAACGGGATTTAATTTTGCAAAGATTAAAGTAATCCGAACCTTTAATCGGATAATGCGAATCATCTTGATTAATCGGAGGATATTGAAATGAGTGATATGACGCCTAAAGAGAGAGTGCTAAGGGCACTCAAGTGCGAAAAGCTTGACCGTCCCCCAGTGGCTAGCTTCACCCAGAGTGCAACCATCGGTCTGATGGAGTCGCGTGGCGTTTTCTGGCCCGATGCACACTATGACGCTGAACTGATGGCCAAGCTAGGTGCTGGACAGTATGAGGTGTTTGGCCTTGAGGCCGTTAGGGCACCTTTCTGCCTGACTGTCGAGGCAGAGACCCTTGGTTGCCCGGTCAACCCTGGTAAGCAGGACCGGACCCCTATGCTCAAGGATCATCCGTTCTCTATCGATGATGATCCAGACCTGATGGATATCGACAAGTTCCTGTCGTCCAACAGGGCTAAGGTGACTCTTGATGCCATCAGTCTGCTCGCCGATAAGTACGGTGATGAGGTAGCTGTCATCGCGGGTAACACTGGTCCATTCACCCTCGCTGGCCACTTGGTGGGCACCGAGATGGAGGTCATGTACATCATGCTGGACCCAGAAGCTGTCCACAAGTGGGTAGCCGCTGCCAACGAGATCGTCAAGGCCTATTCCCAAGCCCTGTCTGACGCTGGTGCTGATGTCATCCAGCTGAGCGAACCCTCTGCATCCACTGACCTGCTGTCCCCTGATATGTTCAACGAGTATGCCGGTGCCTATCTCAAGGACTCCCTTGGTGGTGTCAAGGGCGCCGCATCCGTCTTGCACATCTGCGGCAACACGACTGACATCCTCGAGAACATGATCGCCTGTGACGTGACCGGCCTGTCCGTTGAGGAGAAGGTCGTGCCTGAGGAGGCCCCTGCCATAGTGAAGGGCCGGGCATCCCTGATAGGCAACGTCGGTGTCGTGGACCCGTTCCTGCAGGGCACCCCCGAAGACGTTTACAATATGGCCCAGAGGGTCGCCAAGGCTGGTTTCGATATCATCTCTCCGGGTTGCGGCATGTCCGCTCTCATACCCGACGAGAATATCAAAGCCTTCGTCAAAGCAATCATGGACCTTTAGGTCCACCTTTCCTTTCCTTTTCTATATTATTTTTCTGAATTACGGTACTAGCAGTGCAGCACAGTCTTCATTTTGAGAGTCATCAGGTTCGAGGAGATCGGTTCCCCGTATAAACTATGGATAATCCCAGATAGTTGCACAATGAATTTGGTGAATGATTTAAGTATTGTAATCCGTTATTTTGCCCAGGTGAATCTGTGGGACTAGGAATCGCTCTAGATCTGGGAACCAGCGGCTACCGAACGCACCTGGTCGATCTCGACAGGGAAGGCAAGATACTCTCTACCGCCATATCTATGAGGCATCCACTTCCGGGCGCCAACATAATGGATCATCTCCATTTCTGGATCGAGAATGGTGCCGATGTAGGTCATAGGATCATCGTTGAAACGGTGGACAGGCTCATCCGCCTTCATAACGTCGACCCCAGCGAGATCACTCGCATGTCGATATGTGGGAACCCTATTCAACTATCGATGTTCGAGAACATCGAGATACGTGATCTGGCCTATGCGGGGCAGTCCAAGCTGGATAGGTTGGGCATCACCAGACCCAGCCGGAGGGGTCATGTGAAGACCGCTGGCGACCTGGATCTTAAGACGATCGATTCTGAGGTGGAGGTGGTGATCCCGCCGGCCATCAGACACGAGATCGGCGCCGATGCCTTGGCTGTGATCATGAAGTCTGGGCTTTTGGACAATAAGGATGTGTCCATGGTCACCGATTATGGGACCAATGCCGAGATGGGCCTGTTCTATGACGGTGAACTGTATTCCGGCAGTGCCGCGGCCGGTCCCGCAATAGAGGGTCAACACATCTCCGATGGGATGCTGGCTGCGCCACACGCCCTTTCCGATTTTGCTCTCAACTCTGACGGTCGCTGGACAAATTTCGTCCTCGATGATGAGTTCAATGCACTACCATCATCATATGTAAACGTTATCAGCGGCGACCTGCATAAGAATGATTACATCGATGCCATTGGCATCACTGGCACTGGAGTGGTCGCCGCCGTGGCCATGGGGTTGGAGTCAGGTGTCATAAAGCTCCCCCATATAGACACCCCTGATTCCAAGATCCATTTCCAGAACAATATAGAATTCACTGAGAGGGACCTCAGGGAGTCTGGCAAGGCCATGGGTGCGATCCGCGCTGGGCACCGCACCCTAATACACGAGGTCGGTATCGAGGACATTGATGTTCATACAATGTACATGGCAGGCGCTTCAGGCACATACGTAGATCCGTTCAAAGCCCAGATCGTTGGCATGATACCTCGCCAGCTTGAGAAGGTGGTGAGGGTAGGCAACACCTCGCTGATGATGGCCTATGACCTATTATGCAAACCGGAGATGCTCGACGAGATGCAAGAGGTCGCGGATTCGATAGCATCGAAGCACATAATGTTCGCCACCAGCAAGACGTTCGAGGACCTGTATGTCAACGAGTTGGCCTACTGGATCGAGGGCATGTCGGAGGATCTGTATAATATGATTCTAGAGGCCGCAGGCCTTAACCCCCTGCCTCCATTGATCCGACCCAAGGAGAACATAATGATGGTCAAGAGGGACATACCTGTCCTGGGTGAGCGTGGACTGATGACCCTGTTTGATGTGGGAGTCTACCTGGTCGGGCATTTCCAAGGGTGCGATGGCTGCATGAAGTGCAAGAAGAAGTGCCCTGAACATGCCATAGAAATAAAGAAGGTGGGCGAAAATCAGTTCATGCAACGTGTGGCCACTGATCGATGCCTCGGTACCGCCTGCAAGCAATGTGAGATGGTCTGCCCCCAGAAGGCATGGGTGTTCAGCCAATTGAAGATCACGGAGAGAGACGATTGAGGATAATCTGCTTGGTGAACAATCAAGTGGGAGGGTATCACCCCTCTCGCTATTCATTGGTCGCTCGGTTGGGTCGACCAGGGGCAAGATTCTTGGCTGAACATGGGCTTTCATTCCTAATAGAGACCGATGCCAAGGAATTGATCCTGATGGATGGAGGGTCATCTGGAATTCCACTGCTTCATAATCTCGGACTGATAGGAGTAAAGCCAGTGGATATCGGTACGGTGTTTCTGACCCATGGTCATTACGATCATGCTGACGGATTAGCATCGTTACCGATCGGTCTTAAATTGATCACCCATCCTGAATCACTGTCGCGGACCAGGATATCAACAAGTGGGTTCAGACAGTCCCCGTCCGACACCATGTTGGGTTGGGCAGAACGTGGCCGCCTCGAACTTTCCCATGAATCGATGAGGCTTGGTAAGGGAGTGACCACCACTGGTGAGATCCATGTAAGGCACGAGCAGGAATCATTCGACGGATCAACATTCGTCAATGGGAAGGGTGAGTTCCCTGACAATTTCATAGACGAGCAGGGTTTGATATTAGAAAGTGATATGGGGGCGGTTCTGCTCACTGGATGTGCCCATCCTGGTATCGTTTCCATGGTCGAAAGGGCAGCTGAGCTGTCGAACAAGGATCTGTTCATGGTGATGGGCGGTTTCCATATGATGGGGGCAAGCAGGGAAAGACTGGAGTGGACGACCTCTCGTCTGAAAGAGATGGGCATCGAGATCATCGCTCCCATGCACTGCACTAGCTACGCGGCCCAACGGTTCCTGTCGCTTCGATTCGAAGGCTTCGAGTTGATGGCTGCCGGATCGATGGTGGACCTCAGAGTGCCCAACGTGGATTTCTAGGGACGCCTAGAAGCAGCTGTCGCACATTTTATTAGGTCAATCGTATAGTGTTGTCAAGGTGTTAACATGGACAATGCATCGATGGCCGAGAGATTCAAGGAAATTCTCATGCTCAGATATGAACCTGTGGCAGTGAAGTTGCTAGGGATAGATGAGGCCAAGCCTGAGGGATTCACGGAGCCCGAGGAGAACATGAGCCACTGTCAAACCATCATGAATGCCCGGATGGGTGAGAGATATTATCTCTCATCAAAGAAACACGGTTGCCCTGTGGGGGCCTCATCGCTTGGACTCATGGTCACGCCAGATAAAGTGAGGGACGGAAGGTTCCATCACAAGATAGGGATGTTCGACTCCGACGATAGTGCCAAGGCGATGATCGATGCGCGTCTCGAGAACCCAGTAAGATGCTCGGCAACTCTGGTATCTCCACTAAAGGATGCTGACTTTGAACCTGACGTCGTTATCATCGCCGACTATCCCGAACGTTTGTTCTGGTTCATCCCCGCTGAGACCTATGACAAGGGGGGGAGGGTGAACTTCAGCACCGCGGCGTTCCAGGCCACCTGCGTGGATGCCACCCTAATACCGCTCATAGAGGGACACATCAATTTCTCGTTCGGATGCTACGGATGCCGCAAGCGGACCAACATACAGAAGGACGAAGCCATAGTTGGCATACCTGGCAAGGACCTAGAAAGGCTCCTAAACAACCTGGAGGCCATTGCCGAGAAGCCGATGACAAAGGCCAAAAGGGACTGAGGTTCCCGCAACCCTTTTTATATTTTTCCGTTTTTTACGAAATCATTTACCATATCATTAAATAAAATACAACAGCGTATCATTTTGATATAGGAGGTTGCCCATGGACATGACAGACCTGCTTATCCTGAAGGAGCTTAGACAAGACTCTAGGGAAAGTATGAGTAACATATCAGAGCGCATGGGCATATCCAAGGCCACTGTAAGCCGACGCCTGGCCCGGTTGGAGCGCGACGGCATTATCGATGGTTACTCATTATCGATCGACCTGAACAGCTTGGGGATCATCCAGGCGATCCTGTGCGTGGAGGTCACAGGATCATCGGTGAACGCTGTCATCGAGGATCTGCGACGGTTCTCGGAGATAAAGAGCGTTCACAAGGCGTTCGGCGATCACTCGTTGATCTGCACGATATGCTCTAAGAGCGTTGATGGGCTCTATTCCCTGATCCAGGACAAGGTGATCAATGTACCCAATATCCATAATGTGCAGGTGGACATCCTCGTTGAGATGATCGACCTGAACAAGAATGCCGATCTGGACCTTATTCAATTGCGCCGATGACCCAATCGAACATCTTATTATGTTGACCATGGTTCACATGGCCATGAATCTGGGCCCTTCTCCCAAGCGCTACACAGCGGATGGCCATAGATCCGTGGATCCCAAACAGACACTTGCTCGTGTAGAGCCCCTGTGCGATATAGCGGGCATCAGGGCGATCAAGGAGCTTACCTGTCTAGATCGCGTAGGCATACCTGTTTTCACCACCGTGAGAGACGATCCTATCGAGGGGCGAACATGGTCACATAATGGGAAGGGGGCGTCCCCTGAACAGGCGAAGGCCTCGGCCATAATGGAATCTATGGAGCGCCATGCGGCAGAGTACCGGGGTCAAGAGACAAAGACTATGCATGTAGAGGAGATGATGTCCAGCCATTGGGCGGTGGATCCAAGGGAACTGATCCTGCCCATGAGGACTCTCCCTTTCGTCATGTACGAGCGGATATCATGGGTAAAGGGTTTTGATCTTCTATCCAATGAGGAGATATATCTGCCAAGCTGTGCCGTGTTCCATCCATATCATTCTCGCTCTGACCTTCAGCTCTTTCGTTCCCATACCAATGGGATCGCATCGGGAAACACCATGGAGGAGGCGGTGTTGCATGGGCTGCTTGAGCTCATAGAGAGGGATGCATGGTCGATATGTGAATTCCAGAAGAAGACCTATCATGATATCGTTGAGACTGGTGAGGGGTCGGTGTCTCATGATCTATTATGCAAGTTTGCTGGAGCAGGCATTGAAATACACCTCAAGGATCTGACATCCGACTTAGGCATTCCCACATTCGCTGCAGCGGCCGATGATGTATGGACAAAGGATCCAAACATGCTTATGATCGGGGTCGGCACCCACCTCGATCCAGAGATGGCAGCGATTCGAGCCCTCACCGAGGTGGCCCAGAGCAGGGCGACACACATCGAGGGATCCAGGGTCGATGCTGAACAATCCAAGAGAAACATCGAGCTTGGATATGAGCGTATGAAGGAATTGAACTCGATGTGGTTCGAACCCTCAGCCGATAGCGTGAGCATCCGCGGGGTGAATGGAGAGGATACGGACGACCTCTATGATGACATGCAGGTCGTATTGGAGCACCTGAGCATCATTGGATTCGACAAAGTGATCGCTGTCGACCTCACTCGCGAGGACATCGGAGTGCCAGTGATCCGCATTGTGGTACCTTTCTTAGAGGTCTACACGATGGACCCTGAGCGTCAGGGTCATAGGCTCTTCGAGGTCCCCATATCAAAAAATCACCGTGCTTGAAGCGAACGTCCGATGCACGTTCTTGTATTCAATATGTATTAACAGTGTAAATATTCATTATATTATTATATTAATCAGAGTATGAACAAATTATGCTATCTGGGTGGGGGCATTAACGATAGGTGAGTCATTTGATGGATGTATCATCCATCCATAAAAGGGATTATATACCCTCACATTATTTTTCATTTTGCAAGGGGAACAAATCCGTAGGCAGGGCTATCTTCACAGTTAGGTCGCCTGCGATGTTCAACGAAGCATATAAGGAGGTAATTAATGGCGAAATACAAGGATATAATAGACTTGTATGACGACCGAGGGAAGCTCATCGAGAGCAACGTGCCCTTGGAAGCTATCAGCCCGTTGCGTAACGCAGCGGTCAAGAAGATAGCTTCTACGGCTGAGAGGACGACCGCTGTCAACCTCGCTGGTATTGAGAAGGCTCTCAAGACCGGTGCGGTAGGTGGCGCCAAGTCCCAGATCCTGGGTCGCTCATTAGAACTTGACATTATCGGAAATGCAAGCAAGATTGCTTCAATGGTCAAGGAAATGGTTCAGGTCACCGCGGGTGATGATACTGAGGTCAAGCTGCTCGCCGGTGGCAAGCAGATGATCGTGGTCGCCCCCGAAAACAGGATGAACGCTGGTGTAGAGTATACCACTGGCTTTACTGCCGCTGCGTCTGCTGTCACCTATGTGCTCGTCGACCTGTTCAACGTCGACATATTCAATGCTAACATGGTGAAGGCGGCCGTTTGGGGTCGCTACCCACAGACCATGAACTTCATGGGTTCCAACCTGAAGTCCCTCCTCGAGGTTCCTCAGAACAACGAGGGCGCGGGTTATGCTCTTAGGAACATCACCACCAACCACGTCGTTGCCCTGACCGGCAAGAATGCAATGCAGACCGCGGCTTTGTCCTCGGTCCTTGAGCAGACCGCCGCCTTCGAGATGGGCGACGCCATAGGTCCGTTCGAGAGGCAGCACTTGCTTGGTCTGGCCTACGAGGGTCTGAATGCGAACAACATGCTCTATGATCTCGTGAAGCAGAACGGTAAGGACGGTTGTGTCGGTACTGTTATCGCGTCCCTTATGGAAAGGGCGATCGAGGATAAGGTCATCCGTGTCAAGGAGACCCTGCCCTCTGGTTACAATGTGTACACCACCGACGACCTGCCCCTTTGGAACGCCTATGCCTCTACTGGCATGATGGCCGCGGTCATGGTCAACGTCGGTTCCGCCAGGGCTGCTCAGGGTGTCCCCTCTACCGTACTGTACTACAACGATCTGCTAGAGCATGAGACCGGCCTACCCTCTGCTGACTACGGTCGATGCATGGGTACTTGTGTCGGTATGTCCTTCTTCAGCCACTCCATCTATGGTGGCGGAGGACCTGGTATATTCCATGGTAACCACGTGGTCACCAGGCACGCCAAGGGCGTCCTGATCCCCACAGTCGCTGTGGCATGTGCCCTCGATGCTGGAACACAGATGTTCTCCCCGGAGATGACGTCTGGGCTCATCAAGGATGTCTACGGCGACATCCCCGAGTTCGCCACGCCACTTCAGGTCATCGGCAAGGAGGCCGCTAGGATAAAGGATCAGGTGGCCTGATGTCGATTGCCTCCACGACCTCGAACTATGTCCCCTTGCCGGAGATTATGATCTTCCCCAACAGGCTCCTCTACGCGGAGACGACGGAGAAGGTGGTTAACCGGATACGGGAGATCGAGCACGTGGTCGATATAACCCTCCATGGGGAGACCTTGCCGGAAATATGCAAATTAGGTCCGGCAACCGGTCTACCTGTGAACCACCCCGAGAGAAGGACCATAAAGGTCGGCGATCGGGAGGAACTGCTCACCATCCTGGTGGGCACGTTCTATCTAAAGGTGGATGACGTGGACAATGTGGACGCTGTCATAGAGGAGATCGAGAAGGCGTGTGACGAGCTACTCGTACACGGTTACTCGCTCGAGGTCGGGAGGTATTCGAGATACAAGCCAACTGTATCTGATCATTTGAAAGGTTTGAGGTGATTATTAATGGCTTATAAGAGACAATATTACCCCGGAAATTCCGTACCCGCCA
>JAUVWO010000079.1 GCA_030604065.1 Methanomassiliicoccales archaeon
AAATGAGTATATGGGTTGCTCCACCATTGATCTACGTACTGGCTTATATTCATTAACTAATATATTATCAATGTTCGATGTGATGTTCTGTTTCTCAAGTCAGCAGAAGGAGTTTACAGTCAAAGCCCAACGACACAAAACTATCGGGATCTGCTAAGGAGGCCGCAGAAAGGAGACCATCATTGGATCTGATGGGCCGATCCTGGAGAAAACGATTGGTGATGAAAGGCCGTGACAAGTGCTAGCATTTAGTAAGATATAATACCCAGTACGCTGTATGTTTGCTCGTGAGATTCGCTAGACGCATTGGATCGGTGCAGACGTCTGGCATCAGACGGATGTTCGCCGCCGCATCAACCGACGCTATCAATCTTGGCCTAGGGGAGCCGGACTTCGAGCCCCCTGTATTGGCCAGGGAGGCATTGAAGGTCGCGGTCGACGTTGGACACAACGGATATGGCCCTACCGGGGGCATAGAGCCATTGAGACAGGCCATAGCGGAGTACAGCTGGCGTTATTGCACGGATGTGGCTGCTGACAACGTCATAGTCACACCCAGCGCCACCTCTGGCCTAATGAGCGTAATGCAGGCCATGGTGGACGATGGTGATAGGGTCCTCATACCTGACCCGGGGTTCGTGCTTTACGAGCCCCACACTCGATTGGCCGGTGGTGTGCCTGTGCCTTATCCGCTGAGGGAGGAGAACGCCTTCCTACCCGATGCTGATGAGCTTATCTAATTGATCGATGATCGAACCACGGCAATAGTGGTGAACAGTCCCGCCAATCCCACTGGGAGCGTGATGGACGAGGCCACCTATCGGGCGATAGTCGACATCGCTGTGGACAATGACCTCTTGGTCATCAGTGACGAGGTGAATGATAACTTCATCTACGAAGGGAGGCACCGTTCATTCCTGAACCTGTTGGACCGTTCTGTGGTGGTCCAGTCCTTCTCCAAGTCTCTGGCCATGACCGGGTGGAGGATAGGCTATATGGTGGCCAATGAGGAAATGATGCCTTACCTTTCCAAGATGCAGTACTACCTGACCGCCTGTCCGGCGACGCCGATGCAGCATGCGGTGCTAGCAGCATTGCCTCATGTGGACGAGTTCACCCAGAAGATGGTCGGTATGTTCGATCGCAGGAGGCGGCTCATCGTGGACCGTTTGAACGATATCGATGGTATTAGTTGCCCCATGCCCAAGGGTGCTTTCTATGCATTCCCTTCATTCAAATTCGATATGACCTCTGAAGAGCTGGCCACCATGCTGGTCTCCGCTGGCGTCATATGCTCGCCGGGATCCGCATTCGGAAGCAAGGGGGAGGGGCACATCAGGTTCTCGTATGCGGCATCCGAGCAGGACATAGAACGGGGCATGGACATAGTGGAGCGCACCACAGCTTCCCTTTAGGCAATCGAAATTTGGATAAACCATCCCCTCTTTCCCTTTCAATGCCCATAGAGGCACATTCGAGAGGATATTCACATGACCAAGGACAATATGGACGATGATCAGGAGATTTTCGATCTCAATTTCCACACGTTCGGCAAGAATGCGACCAGGACAAAGGCACTCGATACGCTGTGGTTCGATGTTCTCATCGAGGAGGTGGAGACCGAGGAAATGCCGGAGGATGCCAAGAGAAAGCTCATTTTCATGATGACCTCCGCGGCCGTCCTCGATGTGGTCATGCAATCACTGCATCCCAAACTGGCGGAAGTGCTTGCAAATGAGTTAGATAACTACATTGGCATCTTGATGGTCAACAACCGTTTTGGTGTGGACATGATGCAGGACATCGAGGATGCGTTCTTGAAGCACCATGGCAAGGAGTTCGCCTCTGAAGAGGACTACATCGCCATCAAGGAGGAGTTCGATGATAAGTGGTGGAACGCACCTAAGCAGGCGCTCGGCGGCCGCACTCCCTGGGATGCGGTCAAAGAGGAGAAATTCAACGCCGGCTTAGAACGGGAGATGGTGATCCGGAAGGAGTGACCGGCCCCATCCAGTCTCTATCCGTTGAAACAGGAGTGCACGCATGGTGGTCGCCTCATCGCCTGGCAAGCTCATTCTGCTTGGAGAGCACGCTGTTGTCTATGGCAGACCGGCTGTGGCCGTGGCCGTGGACCTGCGGCTCAGGGTCGAGGCCCGTCTCTCGGGCGTCTGCAGGGTCAATGGCTATCCTATGGACTGGCGTTATCATAGCTATATGGTCAAGTCCATGGAGCGCCACTGGTCCGGTCCTCCCCTGGACGTCATAACCGGTGGCGAGCTGCCGCCAGGCTCTGGCCTAGGATCTTCGGCGGCGCTCACGTCGGCGTTCAACCTGTGCCTGATGGAGATGTCAGGTGAGCATGACGAAAAGGAGCTGGCTCGTAGATCATATGGTGTGGAGCTGGCGATCCAGAGCAATGCCAGTCCGATCGATACGTCAACGGTGACCCATGGGCAAGGAATAATGGTTTCCCCCGAGCGGGAGGAGGGCCATCTGTGGTCACTGTCCCGAGGGGATACGGAATGGCATGTGCATCACTGCCAGGTGCCGGAACTGTCCCTGGTCATCGGCAACACCGGGGTGCACGCCCCCACGGGCCCACTAGTGGCCAAGGTCCGGAGGTTCTACGAATCCAACGCCTTTGCGAAGGAGGTGGTGGATGAGATAGGTCAGATCACCCGGGAGGGACTTGTATGCCTGAGGCACAATGATGTGACCCGCCTGGGCGAGCTCATGACCCGCGATCACCGCTTGCTGGCCATTCTTGGTGTAAGCAGTCCTGAGTTGGACAAGCTGGTGGAGGCATCGCTACCGCATTCGTACGGGGCCAAGCTCACTGGGGCCGGGGGAGGCGGGAGCATGGTGGCTCTGACCGACGACCCTGGCCGAGTGGCGGCGGTGATAAGAAGACGAGGTGGGACCCCTTACGTGGTGCGTACCGGGGTCCCGGGTACGATGCTTGAGGTCTAGATCATGTCCTCGAATTCGGCCACGAGCTCGGGGTACTTGTCTTTGATGACCTTTAGCAGGCTGTAGACGTTCACGTTCTCCACATTCGCCTCGGATATGGCCAGCACGATGTCGTCCAGCACCTTGTCCGATACGCTCCTGAACTTCTCCTTGGCCATCCAATTGCGATAGAGCTTATCCTCGAATTGATCCCTCCAGCGTACATCGTACTCCATCAAGGCCTCTTTTGAGAAATCTCCTGTACTCAAGCACTTTGATAGGACCTCTCCGGCGTACTTGCCCATGCGGCAGGCGTGGCATATGCCACCACCGGTCATCGCATCGATCACCCTGGCAGCATCGCCAACAACGATCAGGTTGTTCATGACCGTCTTATCGATGGGCGGCGAGACCGAAACCGCGCCACTCATGACCTCCAGGACCTGTCCCTTGGACAACCGGGGATCGGAGGCGATGTATTCATCAAGATATCGCTTCACATCGCCGGGCTTCTGGATCTCAGATAGTATTATGCCAAGCCCCACGTTTGCGGTGTCCCTGCCTTTGGGGAATATCCATAGGTATCCGCCCGGTGCGGCCGATCCGAGGATGAACTCGCAGTAGGTGGGTTCGATCTCGATATTGGTCATACGGTATTGGAGGCAGGTGTCGATGTCGGATGGTTTGAGTTTTGTTTCAATACCGGCCCAGCGAGCCACCTGCGACTCGTAGCCGTCGGCGGCAACAACGCACTTGGCCCGGATCTCGATATCCTCGCCGAATGAGATCCCTTTGATACCTGCTATCTCTCCGCCCTTCATGATGAGACTGGTGGCCGACGTCTTCATCATGATCTTTGCACCGGCACGGGCGGCACGGGCTGCGAGCTCCTTATCGAACAGATGCCGCTCCACCACGTATCCGACCTCGTTACCGGCCATGCTCTCATCGAGCTTGAAGCGGTGGCCGCCGGGGGACACGATGATGGCCCCGTCCATGTCAGCCGAGATCCAGCGGGGATCGGGGGTGAGCCCGATCTCGTCCAGCCAGGCTTTGGATATGCCCTCTCCGCAGCGTAGGGGTGACCCGATCTCCTGCCTCTTCTCGATCATTATCACATCGCAGCCGCCCTCAGCAGCGTATTGGGCGCAGACGCTACCTCCAGGGCCAGCCCCGACCACTACCACGTCGCACTCGTATGTTCTCATGAGTCGTCCTCCATGGTGATCGCACCCACGGGGCAAACCTTGACGCATCTACCGCAACGGGTGCAGCTGTCGTTGAACTCTAGGATGATCTCCCTGAGGAAGATGGCGTTGAACGGGCAGGAGCCAACGCAGGCTCCGCAGTGCATGCACTTGTCGACGTCCAGAATCATACGCTCACCTTACACGTTCTCGCTGCCGTGCTTAGCTTTCCAATCCGCCAGGGGAATGGAGAATTGCATCTCGGTGGCCTCGCGGTAGGTCGGTCCGCCATTGTAGGTGCAGAACGGGTATATCTTCAGGTCTGGGGTGATGTAGTGGATGGCGCAGCGTTTGGTCCTCTCAATATCGTAGTTGTAACTGTCCTGGAAATGCATGCCGCCGACGAACATCATCTTCCATGAGAAGTCCGACAATGCGGTCTTTCTCTTGTCGGAGAGTACGCTGTCCATCATCTTCAGGAACTTCATGGCGCTCATCTCATCGGGGATGTTCTCCTTCAGAATGCATTTCTTCAACAGGTTGACAGCTTTGACCTTGTACTGGAACTTGGTCCTAGACCCTTCCATCTTGACAGCAAGTTCATTCATGCCGGTCACGAATGCCTCCACGTCCACGAACCTGGTGATGGGTATTATCTTGCCATCGTTCTGGGTGTATAGATACGTGGCCAGGCCGCACTGCGGATGGGCGGTGAATGTCACCTTGTCGGTCTCAAGTAAGGACGAGACGAACATGGACACCGGCGCAACCACCGGGACTGGATACCAGTCAGAGGGTTGGGTGTAACCGGTCTCGGCACCGATGTCGTGCACCATGTCGGTGAGGGTGTAGCGACCCTTTTCTCTCTCTTCCTGTGTGATCCTGCCGGTGAAGGCCACTGGTTGGAAATTGACCCCCCGCACGATGTCGGAGTTCTTGATGGCGAAGTTGAGGATGTCGCCAAGCTGGTGGTCGTTCAATCCTCTGACGATGGTGGGCACTAGGACCACGGACGGTTTTTTGTCCAGCTTCCTGATGTTATCTAACACCTTCAGCTTGACGTTGAACATGGGGCGGTCGCGGGCCTTCAGGTAGATGTCGTCGGTCACGCCATCGAATGACAGGTAGATGGTGTTCATTCCTGCCATCGTTGCCTGCTTCAGCAGCTCTAAGTCGTTGGCGAACGCTATGCCATTGGTCGCCACCTGTATCTGGGCGAAGCCGAGCTCATTGGCCTTGGCCAGGACCTTGATGAAATCGGGATAGATCGTAGGTTCTCCGCCTGAGAACTGCACTGAGGTCACCGGTACCGGTTTCTGGGCCCTTAGGGCTTCCAGCATGGTCACCACCTCATCGAAGCTAGGCTCGTATACGTAGCCCGCGGCATTGGCATTGGCGAAGCAAATCGGACAACGCATGTTGCATCGATTGGTAAGGTCGACGTTGGCCAGGACGGTATGTGTCAGCAGCTCTACGTCCTGCCCCCCGATGTCAACATGGACCTTCTCCTTGCTTATGGCGGGGTTGACGAAACCGACCCCGTCATGGGCATAGCGCTCTGCCTGGAGATATAAGTCCACATCGCTCCAGTATGTGTCTGAGAATTTGCCATGATCGGGGCACTCCTTGTCCATTAACACCATACCATCTTTCTCGTAGATGGTTGCAGGAATGGCCTTGGAGCACTCTGGGCAAATAGATGTCGTATCCTTCGGAAGTCCCTTCTTGAGTGCACTTTCCCTTGCGATCATTATATTCCACCACTTTGTTTTCCGATGATCAATAGTAAATTTAATATTTCTGTAGCGATTGAGGATACAATATACATGATGGACATATTCAGCTATCTTGCGTTGGACAGCTCTCTGGTCAAGGAGGAATATGACCGGATTGCATCTTCGCTTCGAACAATAGGGCTAACAGACTACGAAGCCAAAACCTACGTGGCACTAGTGGCGATGGCTCATGGCACCGCTGACGAGGTCTCGGATGTGGCCCATATACCGAGGACATCGGCCTATAAGGTATTGGGTTCGCTCTCCAAGAAGGGCTATGTCAAGGGTAATGACCGGAGGCCGACCGTGTATCATCCAGTACCTCCAGTGCAGGTGAGGGAGAGGATCATGGAGGGGATCACTGGTGTGTTCGCCAAGCTGGAAGCCATCGAGGGGATCTTGTCGGAGAAGGGCACGCCTCAGTTGTTCTATACCATCAGCGGTCGGGATAGGGTGATGCGCAAGATAGGCGAGGTGATCGATCTATCCACGCACCGCCTTTTATTATCCACCCCCAACGCCCGCACCATTCGTGCCATGCATGGGGATCGTCTCCACGACGCCATGCGAAGGGGGGTGGAGGTCATTGCTATAGTGGAGCCTTTTGTCAAGGTGCCATTCTGCACCAGATCCTATAGAACCGAAAATCTGCTGGCGACCGATGTCATCGCCGATGGGGAGGTGGCGTTGATCGGGGCGCCGGAACTGAACGTATGCGGATA
>JAUVWO010000084.1 GCA_030604065.1 Methanomassiliicoccales archaeon
CAACTTCAACCGGACGATAAGGGCGATGATGAGCGGATTTCCGCCTGTTTTGAGGGGAAAACGGGCTCGGAAACGTGCTTTCCGAGGCCGATCGTCCTCGTGAGAATGTCCCTGAGCTAAGTGAGAATGCGATCGGGGTCGTGAGAATGAACGAGTTCAGCGCGAGCTATGCTCCGAACTCGCTAAGTGTCAGACTCGGGCTCATACACCGGCGAAAGTCTGGGTAAGTCCATGCTATGCTATGATTGGCACCATACTCTGTCTAGTATCGTAAATGCGCTGATAGGTTCCGGTCTTTCGCTGACCCGGATAGAGGAGCATCCGGTGAACAGTTGGATGCAATACCCATTCCTGGTCGAGAAGGAGAATGGGGTATGCCCGACGATCTACCGAACATGCCACTGCTTCTGTCCGTATATGCGGTCAGGCCCTGATCATCGGTATCGTGTGTACCGATCGAGAAGCCTGCATACGCGGTCGGCGGAGTCGCTGTCTATACGTTCCCCATCCACCATGTCACCCACATAGGTCTTGGCGTCCCTGATCGACACCCTGGAGGCCTTGGCTATCACGTTGGCCAGGAAGGTCTGGGCCATCTCGGGGTCCATTTCAGAATTTACCATGATCTCACGTAGATCGTATTTGAATGGGATGAGTCTGTGGAGGTTGAGCATGGAGGTTCGCTTGCTCGGCTGCTTGGGCCGCGGCCTCCTGCTGGAACGTGTTCTTTTCTTATAAGCCAAATTAATTACTCCGACAATACGACTGATTCATCATACTTATAACTTTCAGAAGGAAAATGAAAAGGGGGTCGCCCCCCAGGGTTTCAGATGGTCACCAATTCGTAGGTGATCACGTTGTCGGTGTCGTTGTACACCAAGGTTATGGACCACTCACCCGATTGCAGGTCATCGATACCCACGATGGTGATATAGTCACCGTTGTCTATCTCCTCAGCAACTCCTATGTCCACATCTGTGATGTTGATGTAACAGACGCCGTTGAGCTCACCCTCGACGTCATAGCTGAACACGCCTCTCTCTAAGACCATGGTGTAGGACTCGTTCTCCAGTCCGGGCGGGTTCACGGTTATGCTGCACCAATCCCATAGAGTAGTGGGCGATACCATTGCGAACGTAAGCCTCATCTCCGAGGGATTCACCATTTGCACCTTGGAGAACGAACCTTGCGGGGTCGAGTTCTCCGAGGGCGCGAGCCGCACCTCGATCAGAATGCTGACCATCCCCATGGCACCCTCATCATCTGACACGGTGAGGCGGACGTTGTACAGTCCGACCTCATCGTATTCATGACCAAGCGTGGTAGGCGGGGTATCGTTGCCAGCATAGTCATCGCTACCATCGTCAACGTCGAGTATCCAGGTGGCTATTTCCCCGTCCTCGTCGGACGCGGTCATGATGAAGGTGAAGTTAGCCGGGACCTCTTTCACCAGCAACCCGTCTTGAACGCCGAGGGAGCAGGTGGGGTTCTGGTTGGGATCATCATCACCATCATCCCCCTCGTCTCCGAATCCTAGGCACCCGCACGTGGCCACAACTAGCATCACGGCTAAAAGTACACTTAGATAAGAGCGAATATGCATTATCCCATCCTCTAGACCACCATCGGCTTCCGTTTATAAATAATTTGACAACGCCAGCTCACTAAATCGGTCATTCAAAGTTCAAGGTCGATGCCGATAGGGCAGTGGTCCGAACCCATGACCTCGTCCATTATGAATGCACCGGAAAGTCTGTCCCTTAGTGCCCGATCAACGAAGAAGTAGTCGATACGCCACCCAACATTCCTCTCCCTCGCTCTCGATTTGAGGTCCCACCATGTGTACCTCCCAGGGGCTTGGTCGAATACCCTCAGTGAATCTACGAAGCCAGATGCCAGAAATCCGTCGATCCATTCCCGCTCCTGGGGTAGGAATCCCGACACCTTGGAGTTCTGCTTCGGCCTTGCCAGGTCAATTTCTTGGTGGGCTGTGTTCACGTCGCCACACACGATCACAAGCTCTCCATGGTCACGCATCTCCCCGATCATTGATTCCAAGTGGGCATAGAATCGCATTTTGAAGTCCAATCGGTCCTTGGAGGCCTTGCCGTTGGGGAAGTACACATTCATCAACGTCATGCCAGGGAACCTTGTGATAATTAGCCTTCCTTCCCGATCGAACTCATCCACGCCCATATCGTTGCTTACCTCCATGGGCTCGGTGCGGGTGTAGGTGGCCACACCGCTGTAGCCCTTGCGTTCGGGAGTGGAGAAATAAGAGTTCCACCCCTCTGTATCCACCAGCTCGTTCGGTAGCTGGGAGCGATGTGCTTTTGTCTCCTGAACACAGACCACGTCGGCGTCCAATGTCTGTAGCCATTCCGAGAAGACCATGTCGGGCAGTACGTCCTTCCTCTGCACTGCTCTGATGCCGTTGACGTTCCAGGAGATGAGCCTCATGACCAAATGATCGGTCTGGGATGTAATGAATCTTGCCAAAGGAGACCACTAGAACCAGTGAGCCGGGATACGTGGTGTGTTATACTGATCGAGAAGGTGATGTCAGAGGGGCTTTCGGCTCTCTTTTACATCCTCGGTTCCAAGAACCAGGTCGCGGTCATTGTTTCGAGACGCGATCGTCAAGAGAACATCGATCAAGCCAATGATAGGTTGATGACTCATGCGCTCTAGATTCATGCGTTCTAGCAACCATCTATGTGTAGGGGTGAGATGGTCGATCCCGGCTCTTCGATAGAGGATGTGCGGGCCGGGAGGACATCGATGGGGTTCCATATACGGTTTGGTGAATGCGTTCTGTGGGATCATTGAGCTTTCCATCAAACCCTCTGAAAGATGCCCCATCGTGGGGACGTGTGGCATCGGTGACCTCAGGCACATATGCAGCTAGCATCCTGTACGGGATGGGAATGATGATATCTATAGCCTGATAGGGGGCGAGAAGGCAGCTAGCAAGATATGCTGACGAAGGAACGTTTTAGATGAGCCGTTGCATTGATGGCGGCTATTTATGCAATTTCATTGCAATAATTATGAAATAATATGCAATTAATTGCGTTCAGAGTGTTTAACCATAGGCATTATGGAACCAAGTTACGTGGGAATAACGATAAGGATTATATAGGCTCACTCAAGTTTGAGAACACGGGGATCACAATGGGTTATGAAGAATTATTCCCACCAGCAAACATGGCATGGTCTGGCCATGCCGCTAAGCGGTTCGGAAGTCCCTTTGTGGACGTATTCACCGACAGGATCGACGTCGATCCTATCATACTGTCCCACGCGGCAGTCGCCACTGGATACACCATAAGAGACTTCTACGAGAAGCCTGAGCTCGGAATTCATTGCGTGTCGTACATCTCTGAGATGTATGATCTGCTACCAGTTACCCACTGGTTCTTTTCGCTCCCGTGGGTAACCGAGCTTGGATTGACCCTTGAGTATAAGGAGACGCTCCCGCCGATTTCCACCGGGCCCATAATCAGTGAGCCTGAGGAGGTCGACAAGCTAGAGGTCGCCAGTATGAGCGACCTCCGGAAGGGCTGGACCTATCCGATGTACAAGAGGATCTATGACTATGTAGGCGCCAACCTCGCGCAAACCCTTGTGCCGATATCCTATGGTTTCGACCTGGTCGGTGCACCTGGTGAGCTATGCGGTGTTGAAAATCTCATCATGTGGACATTCACTGATCCAGATGTTGTTGATAAGCTTATCGATGTCTATGTCGACACTTCCGTCAATGGCGCGAAGTGCATGGCAGAGGACTTTGGCTTCGCCATGCTGATCGTCGGATCTGTCCTGGCAAACAACGATATCTTCGATGATGCCTCTGTTGAGAAGTTCTCGGCCAAGAAGATGAGGGACTACGTGAACAAATCCTTCCGAGGTGGCGCTGGCCCGCAGTTGTTCTATCACTTCTGTGGTAACCACGAGACATCCTACAAGGTTTTCAAAGACAATCTTGTTTGGTCTCCGCTCACCGTCACTCATATCGGTTACTCGGGTCAGAATGTATTCCCGTCCGATGTGCTGAGGCAGGAGTTTGAGAACGTGACCACTTGTATGGGTTCCGTTGACACCAAGCTGATGATCAATCCCAACCCGGTAAAGGTCTATGAGCAATCCAAGGAGCAGCTATTAAAGGGTCGTGATTCCAAGAAGGGTTACATCCTGGGCTCCTCCTGCGAGTGCCCACCATACACTATACCTGGTTGCATGCATGCTATGGTCAAGGCCGCACAGGACTACGGTACCTACGGGACTTGGTGAGGTGATTAGGATGGTATCATACGAGAACAAGGCAATCCTCGAGGAGAGGGGTATCAAGGAGTCCGATGTCGAGGAGGTCATAGCTTCCGGCACTAAGATCAAGAACGGTGCCAGCGATGTCCTCAGCAAGAAGAGGATCGGAGACGTCACCTACTACGCCATGGCTAATGGCGACGTGGTCAAGACGGCCTACTCCCACAAGATGAGCGTCGGCGCCGTTGTCAACGTTCAGTCCGATTCCGATTGGGTCTGCCTCAAGTGCAATGAGGCGGCCAAAGAGGGAACGGCTGACGTTGAGTACATGGGTGTCAGTAGGTCCGGACCAGCTATCGTCTGCCCTAAGTGCGGCGATGCTTGGGTAGAGGAGTACCTTGCCACCAAGACCGTCGCGGTGGCCGAGGGACTTTTCGAGGCGAAGAGAGCATAGAACCGCTTAACGGTCGCTTCGGCGACCACTTTCTTTCCTTTTATTTCTAAACTATAGTTATGATTGTGTTTTTCGAAACCTTGATTAGGGGTTAGCCGTGTTGCCATCCAACGGTGAGCGTATGGCTGAAAAGATAAGTGAGACCAAGGCTCTCTGCCCAGAGTGCCTGAGGACGATTCCGGCTGACAAGGTCGCGGAGGATGACAAGGTATTCATTATCAAAACCTGCCCGGAGCACGGTACTTATAAGGTGCAGATATGGAACGGGGTGGATGACTATCTCGACATGTATCGCTATGAAGGGGTGGCTGTTAGGCCAACCAACATAGCGGTGACCGAGGAGGCGGACTGCCCAAGCAGTTGCGGCCTATGCAAAGAGCACATCCAGCACACTTGCTTGGGCGTGATAGAGGTAACCAACATGTGCAACCTCAACTGTCCAGTATGCTTCGCTAAGGCTAATAACACTTATAAGTTCCATCCGACAATGGAGGAGATACGGGGCATGTTCCAGACCATGCTCGATTACGTCGACGAACCTCGTTGCGTGCAGCTCTCTGGCGGTGAACCCACCATCAGGGACGACCTGCCGGAGATCGTACGCATGGGGCGGTCCATGGGCATTGATCACATAGAGGTGAACTCAAACGGCGTGCGCTTCGCCACCGATGTTGAGTTCATCCGTCAATTGAAAGACGCTGGAGTGGCATCGATATATTTCTCATTTGACGGTTTGACCGGTGACGTATACGAGAAGACCTGCGGTCGAGATCTTCTGGATATCAAGATGAAGGCGCTCAAGAACCTTTTCGCCGAGGACATGGCCGTAACCCTGGTGAGCGTGGTCGCTCCGGATGTCAATATGCACCAGATCGGTGACATAATCGACTTCGCCAAGGCCAACGTTCCTAACGTCAAGGGAGTCCACTTCCAACCGTTGTCCTTTGTGGGACGTTATCCATCCCAACCGGCGGACGAGGACCGTGTCTTTCTGCCCGACCTAGTGGCGGAGATCGAGAAGCAGACCAATGGCCAGCTTACCAAGGACAACTTCATTCCGACTTCCTGTGCCAACTGTCACTGTGATATCAAATCATTGTCGGTGGTGCTGGAGGATGGTAGCCTGTTTCCAATGACCTTCCGTGCCCTTGGTCCAAGGAAGAGCACTGATGACATCGCAGATAAGACACGCTGTGAGATGGCTGACCTGTGGCGTTACGTGGAAGAGTCGTTATCGGGTGAAGATATAC
>JAUVWO010000037.1 GCA_030604065.1 Methanomassiliicoccales archaeon
CGTGTTTTCCGAGGCCGATCGTCCTCATGAGAATGTCCCTGAGCTAAGTGAGAACGCGATCGGGGTCATGAGAATGAACGAGTTCAGCGCGAGCTATGCTCCGAACTCGCTAAGTGTCAAACTCGGGTTATTAATCCAATGAGAAAATAAAGATCAAGGTGGAGGATGAAAAACATCTTTTTTCACTGTGTGAGAAAGAACCGAGCAGCATTTGACTGGCATGAATGTGAGGGGATATGTGGATGAAAAAATCAATTGTTTGTCGACGATCTGTATTTAAAACCCCATGACAAATGGTAGGGACATCAAGGCTTGATCATCCGGTTCGATTTTTTCATGAGCCCCCTGAAATTCTCAAGTGGAACCCACCTGCGATCTTTCCACCAATTCCAGGGCAGAAAGGGTACTGATCACTGAGGATGGCCCCTATTCACTTGGAAATCTGTAATTAGGGGCCGGTATCCCAATATCAACTCTTGCACCCTCACGTTCCTTACCCATCTCTTCGATAGTCATTCCCATCATCGATAGGATCTCTCTGGAGATGAACAGCCCCAGACCCGTACTCTTTCCATATCCTAGATCGAAGATCCGTTCTTTCAGGTCAGGGGGCACCCCAACGCCGTCATCCTCGAACACGATGGTCAACCCCCGATCGGTGATCTCATAACGCACAAGGACCCTGCTAACGTCCCCTCCATGCTTGATCGCATTGTCTATAAGGTTATAGAACACCTTCTCCATGAGCGGGTCGGCGAGGATCTCGATATTGTCGACGTTCACTTGCAGGGAAACGTTCTCCTCGTCCGCGTAGGACGCCCATTTATCAGTAATATCGTTCACACTTATCCACTTGAGCCCCATTCCCCCCAATGTCTCGCATTCCCTGCTGAAGTCCATCTGTTTCTCGATGCTCTCCCTGCTGTTATCGATCTTCCTCACGTGTTCGATGAGGCGCGGGTCCGTTAGCGATCGCTCTATGATCTCGCAGTATCCATTGATCACGGTGAGTTGGTTGATGACGTCATGCCTGGTGATGCTTCCCAGCAGATTCAGCTTCCTGTTCGCGATGGTCATCGCCCTCTCCATCTGCTTCCTCTTGGTGATGTCGTAGTAGTTCTCGATCCGTCCGCCTGAAAGGGGGCCTACGCTGATCGGCTGGCTCTTGTGAACAAGATAACGTTCCTCACGACCCCCATCAGGGAGGACATGACACTCGAAGTTCTCCACGTACGTGTTGTCGTCGTACGTGGCGAGCACCTTGTCCATGAATTCATCCGGGTCCTCGAAGATGCCACTTATCCGTCCTCTGATCAATTGACGCTTGTCCTTCCCGACGATCTCGTTCCGGTCGAGGCCGAAGTATTGCTCCATGGTGTTGTTGATCCAGGCGACCTTGAACTCGGAGTCTAGGATGAAGACCCCGACGTCCATGTCATCGATCACATCATCGATCAGAGTGCGATACCTCTCCTCACCTTTTCTCAGTTCCTCCTCCGCCCTCCTCTGCTTCGTAACGTCTCTGATCGACTCGATCGCCCCTATGATCTCGCCGTCCTCATCATAGAGGGGCGATGCGGTTCCCCACAGATGGGTTCCCGTTCCATCCCGTAGGGAGTGGACGAAGGTCTCGCCAAAGAGTGTGCCACCCTCCCGCCTTACGTGGTCATATATGGATTCGATATCCTCCTTTTGCGATAGGATCAGATCGATCATTATCTTTCTCCTCTCTCCATAGAACGGTACGGCATACGCGAAATCGCCCTGCCCGACCATCTCGTCCTTGGGAATTCCTGTCATCCTTTCGATCGCACGGTTCCATGCGGTCACCTTTCCATCCTTATCGATGACGAACGTGGCGTCAGGAAGGAAATCGATCGTGTCAAGGAGCTGTTTGTTGGCGATCCGCAATTCTTTCTCAGCCCTTTCGCGTTCACCCTCCATTTCGATCTTATACAGAGCGAAACCGATGTCGCCCGCCACCTCCTCGAACAATCCCCGCTCTTCCAGGTCACCGGCGAGATCGGCTGGGATGGAGGCCGAAAGGAGTCCATATGTCCTATCCATGTGCGCCAGGCGGATCGTGAATGTTGAAAGATCATTACAGACAGTATGCAGGGGACAGTCAACGCATTCTTCCATAGGGTTCTCGGTCACCACGATTTCGCTTCGCTCCATCGCCTTTTTCCCGCAGGAGGTGACACTCCCCCTCTCCAGCGTTTCTCTAATGGGATCGAACCTTCCATCGAACCACGAATTCGCACTGGAGATGCATCGTCCTTCATCGAAGAGGGCGAGCCAGGCATTGAAGTATCCTCTATCCTCTATGAGGATATCACCGGAACGCTGTATCAACTTCCCCTTATCCGTCTCCATGGTGATGAGCTGGTTGACATTGCGGATGGAACGAAGGACCTTGTTGAGATGCTCTATCTTTCTTTCATTCATCTTCCTATCAGTGATGTTCTCCAAGAGCCTGCCGAGGGCTTCGATCAGCTGCCTCTCATCGTTCAGGAAAGGCCCCTCGTCAAGTTCTGGCTTCTTTTCTAGGTAATAGACTTCAACAGCCCCTACTATTGTTCCTTTCACTTCGATATCTTCAGATTGTTTCCATTCCGTCTCTTTGAAATTGTTCGTCCTGAATTCCTTGCCTTCAATGACAATCCTACTGCAGGTTGTCTCGGGATGATGCCATGCAGGCGGGACAAGATCGACCGTCTCTTGTAGAATATCCTCCAGCGATTTTCCGACCACTGTGCTGATTTTTGAGATGGTGTAAAGCAGCTCGAGTTCTTTGTATAGATCGCTTAATTCATGAAAGAGCCGTTCTTTCTCTTCCTTGGTCTTCTTTCCTTGGACGACCTTTATGATCATATTATGGAGTTCCGCGAATTGCGCCTTCGCCTCTCCACCCTTCATGAGATAGAAGTCCGCCCCTATGTTAAGGGCTTCAATGACGACCTCCTCCCGTCCCCTGCCTGTGAATAGGATGAATGGTATTTCATCTCCACTTTCTCGGATCGCCCTCAAGAACTCGATACCATCCATCCCAGGCATCTGGTAGTCCGATACAATGGCATCATACTCCCCCACCTTCCGCTTCTCCATCGCTTCTCTTGCCGAGGGTGCGGTGTCCACATCCAGATCGTTTCTGCTTTCCAGATATAATTCGGTGATCTCAAGGAGTGCGGGCTCATCATCTACCAACAGGACCTTTATCATGGACTTCCCTCGATGTTCTGGAAACTGTCCAGTTATAATATGAATCTATGATGGGGTATTTGAACAAGCCCTTTGTTCCCATCTGTTTTATAGAATTGGGCCGTACCGACCTTCTTGTCAATTCCCCACCGTTCTTAGGAACCTCTGAGAAAACAATATTTCCCTACTATTGATCACTTGGTTCCTCCTTAGCATCCCCCTTGCCCTCAACACGCAAACATCCGGTATCAACGGATAAGTGAATCTCGTAACCTGATGGGAATAGAACATTCGTTTTGGTTCAACCACATCCATTTTGATCCCATAACCTCAAAATTCAACTTCTTTCTAAGGGGCCAATTTCAATTGTACTTACCATCTTTGGTGAGAATTGCTATGGGCGAGGGGATCATTGAGTGAAGAGGAAGGTCATAACGCCCTAGTCCGCTCTGGATGGTATGTTCAATGAAATCATATCGATCGATCTGAAGACACAATCTGTGAATATGAGGTATGGTGGGGCCGCCCGAATTCGAATCGGAGTCTCGGGCTCCCAAAGCCCGGAGGATGGCCAAGCTACCCCACGGCCCCATGGGCGGTTGGTGATTACCGGGCTTGATATAACTTTATTGGTGGATCGGCGGTTCCACCATACCAATAGGATCCAATATCGAATTTCAGGTATGAATTGTGAGGGCAACGTAAAGGTGACAATGTGAATATGGGCGCTGCATGTCACCCATATTGTCAGGAATGGCGGACAACAATAATATCCTCAGAAGGCGGTTGACAACCATGGTCGGAAGGAGGGCCGCGTCCCTGTTGCTGGTGGCGATGATGCTTCTCACCACATCCATGGCTGGATGTCTAGGTGGTGGGGTGAACGCCTTCACGGAGGATGATCTGGAAGCCCCTCTTCCACTCCTTGTTCCCCCAGTGGAGGTACAGATACCCATGCCCCCCACCTTGTTAGGTACCACATCAATAGATTATATTCTGCAATGGCGCATCACCGATGCCTACTGCGAGTATGGGGGGGTGGTGATGGTGGAGGTCATGAACAAACCTGGTTCAAACCCGATGTACGTGTATGGGGTCGGCCTGCAGTGGGAGGACAGCGGCGAGGTCATCTTCAAGGATACCTCGGTGACCGTGGCCCCTGAAGAGAGTGCAGACCTCGGAGTACTGGCATTCGCTGCACCGTCAGAGCCCGGCGAGTATGAGTATCGCATTCTCATCAATGTATCCGCGTGGGTGCCGTCCTGGGAGGCGTGGAAGGATCGCGGCACAATCTATACAGCGAACACGGTGACCATTGACGTGCATGAGCGCATCAACGGAACCGATCCAGTGGTGCACGTGAATGATGCGGATTATTACGAACGGGTGAACGAGCTGATAGATTCAGACGGGGTCGAAGATGTTATAGATGTCATATTGGCCGATATGCCAGGCGATTACTCCGTGCCCCATATCGCCATGGCCTATGACTGGGTCAGGGACAACATCGAGTATGTGGCGGACAATGGCGGCGACCGATGGCAGTCGGCAGGGGAGACTCTGGAATTGGGGACGGGGGACTGTGAGGATCAGGCCATCATCATAGCGTCTATCGTCACTGGTCTGGGGGGAAACGCTCGGGTCAATATAATCGAGGGTCATGCATTCACTACGGTGTGGGTAGGCAATGCTGAAGCATTGGATCCGGTCAACGCCTCCCTGTGCGCTTACTATGGAACCGTGCTGCATATTTCCTACCTGGTGGACGAAATGGGATATTGGCTGGTCATCGATACCACTGCCATGGGGTATGCTGGCGGCATAACTCCTAGCAGCGCCCCCTCTGTCGCGGGAGGATCGACATGGGCGTTCGAGGACACTGAGTGGCTGTACACCGTGGACATCACTGGGGAGACCGGCGGTGGCTGGAGGATCTTTGATATCTAGCCCAGAATGGACCGTACCGCAGCCCTAATGGCCCCAGAGCTGTCGTATCTGGGTCTCCAGCCCCGGGAGTGGATGCGCTCGGTGTCCAGGAGCATGGTCCTCACGTCACCCACCCAGCCCCGCCCCCCGCGGACGCCGCCGGTCCATTCATAGCCAACGCCGTCCAGCCCCATCTCCTGGGTGACGATGTCGGCGATATCATGGACCAGGGTGGTGTCATCGGTGCCTATGTTGAAGATCTCCACTTCGGAGTTGGCGGTCTCCAAGCCCAGGATGATGGCCTGAACGGTGTCCGAAACATGTACGTAGGACTTGTCCGTGCCCGGGTCGGCTCCAAGTATCTCCAGTCTGGAGGGGTCATGGCGAAGCTTGCGGATGAAGTCGTGCAGAACGTTATGGGTGCTGCGGTCGCCGACCACGTTGGCGAACCGATATATGACCGATCTAAGGCCGAATGTATGGCAGTAGGAAGACACCAGCGCCTCACCGGCCAGCTTTGCCGCACCGTATATCGATATGGGGACCAGCGGACCGTAGTCCTCCGGTGTCGGTATGCGGTCCACTTCGCCATAGACGGTGGATGTGGACGCGAACACAAAGTTGTTCACATCGGCCTCGACGCAGGCCTCCAGCATCAGGTATGTGGCCCTGATGTTCTGTTCGAAGTGTCCCAAGGTGTCCCCGGCGGCGCTTCGCACATCCGGGTTGGCCGCCAGGTGGAAGATGGCATCATATCCGTGGATCATCTCGCTGATGTCGGTATCCAGCAGGTCTGCGACCTGGAGATCGAAACGGCCGGTATCCGTCGCATCGTCCAGGAACTCCCGCCGACCGGCACTCAGGTTGTCGATCCCCAGTATTTCCCAGTCCTTGGCCAGTAAAGCATCGGTCAGGTGTGACCCAATGAATCCAGCGGCCCCCGTTACCACCGCGCGTTCCCTTCTCATCGGTCCAGCCTCCCACCAAGCTCGCGGGCGAAGGCCGTAATGGCCAGGCCGCGATGGGAGATGTGGTTCTTATCCGCCAGCCCCATCTCGGCGAAGGTGAGGTCTTGGCCATCAGGCACGAATACAGGATCGAAACCGAATCCATCTGTTCCGCGCAAATCACGGGTGATGCTTCCGGGGCATTCGGCGCACACGACCAGTCGACCAGCTTCCGCGGTGTGGCAGCCGATGCAGCACCGGAACCTGGCGTTGCGCTCATCTTCCATGAGTCGCAGCAGCCCGGCGTTGCCCAGGGTCTTGAACGCATAGGCCGAGTATACCCCCGGGAATCCAGAAAGGGAGTCGACGAACAGGCCGGAGTCGTCGATTATGAAGTCATCAAGTCCACGGGAGAGCAACTCGTCGATGCCTCGTTCCACAACCTCCTCAAGGCTGTCCGTCTGCACCTCGGTGTAGCCCACCGGTAGGTGTACGAGCTCGAAATCATTACCTAAGGCCCGTTGAAACTCCACCAGCTTTCCCGGGTTGGACGTGATCACGTTTAGGATCCTCATGTGTATCTACCTCTGCTCTCTATCTCTCCCATCCGTTCGATCGCCTTGAGACCGTCCGGCGCGTGTAGCTGATAGGAACGCAGCACTTCCGGGAATATGTCCATGAGCTCGGAGTGGGCTGATTGGAATGCCCGACGTAACAGGTGCAGGTCCACACCCATGTCCTCCAGTTCGGCATTGCGGAAGCCGAGGGAGAGGTCGATGAACCAGATCCTCGCCCCATCATGCAGCATGTTGGACGTGGTCAGGTCGCCGTGGACCATGCCTCCTCCATGGAGGAGCGCCACCAGTCGACCTATCTCGCGGCAGATGTTCCTCACCTCGGCATCACCCATTACATCCAAGAGGTCTTTGACCCGCCGTCCGTGGATCTCCTGCATCACCAGCTCCGCTCTGACCAGGTCCACATCGTACACGATGGGGGTCGGCACCCCCAGTGCACGGGCCTCGCGCAGAAGGCGCGCTTCGCTCCTGGTACGCTGCGACCTGATCTCCAGGTCAAGCTCTGGAAGGCGGTAACCCTTGGGCACCCTATGCTTCACCAGCACACTTCTGCCCATACGGACGTCTCGGCGTATCTCCGCCTCCGCTCCCTTTCTTACCACCTGCACGCTTGAGAAACCGATTGATGGGTAATAAACCCTGGCTCTATGGAGGGGGCACCATCCTCATACGAACATTTATAACACCGTAAGCTGGATTCCTCCGCGGGATATTCATGAAATATAGCATAACTGGTGACAATCTACAATTCGTGACCATGGAGATCACCCCTGGTGAGACAGTCTACGCCGAGGCCGGTGCCATGGTCTACATGACCGGTAACATAGACATGGAGGCCAAGCTCCAGGGAGGGGTGCTCAAGGGCATCAAGAGGAAGATGGCCGGGGAGTCGTTCATGGTGACCAACTTCACCAGCACCGGCGGGCCCGGGTTGGCATCATTCGGCGGGAACTGTCCCGGTAAGATACTGGTCATGGACATCACCGGCAAGGAGTTCATCGCTCAGAAGGACGCCTTCCTGTGCGCAGAGCAGGGCGTTGAATGGAACATCGCCTTCCAGAAGAAGCTAGGTGCGGTGTTCTTCGGCGGTGAGGGCTTCATTCTACAGAGGTTGACAGGTAGTGGCATGGTATTCTTCCACGCTGCCGGTGACCTTATGGAGATAGACCTCCAGCCGGGTCAGGTGTACAAGGTGGCCACCGCCCACGTGCTCGGATGGGATGCATCGGTGCAGTATGACATCGCCGCGGCGGGCGGGGTCAAGACCGCATTGTTCGGCGGCGAGGGTCTGTTCGTCACAACGCTCCGGGGGCCGGGCAAGGTCGTGATACAGTCCATGACGCTGCCTCAGTTGGCCAGCGCATTGACCCCATTCATGCCGAAGGATTCCAGCGGCGGCGGTGGCTTCAAGATCAACCTGGGGTGATCGATTGGAGCGGAACACCACGGCCAGCAGGGCGGGCGGCTTACTGCTGCTGACCATCGCCATCATTGGGATGGCGATACTGGCGCTGTACTTCCTCGAGTACCTATTATGGGGAGGGCTGATCCTGGCCCTGGGAGTGCTGGTCGTGGTGGCCATCATACTGATGGTCGGCATCCTGTTGATCATACCGATGTACGTGCTCAAGGACACTCCTGTCGAGTCAGGGTTCTATGATATCGGGTCCAACGATCCGGTGGAGAACGAGGCCGGAGAGGGCCACGACTCTTTTGGGCCAAAATGACCGGTGCCGAAAAACCATATCAACTCCTTCCCCCTTTCCCTTTTGTGGAACGCGTTCCCTTCGAGTGCCAGCCGATCGATGAGCTCCTAGGCGGAGGCGTGGAGTCCACATCGGTCACCTTGATGTATGGGGAGGGGGGAACGGGCAAGACGAATTTCTGTCTCCAGCTCAGCCGCAATGTGGCCAGGGACGGGCGCAAGGTGTTCTACATCGACACCGAGGGTATATCGATGGAGCGGCTGCGACAGATATGCGGTGAAGACTACGGGGAGGTTCTGAAGAACATGCTCATCAGCGAGGTGCACTCACTGCAGGAGCAGGAGAAGATGGTGGAAGGCGCGGAGAGGGCGGCCGCCAACCCCGAGGTAGGGCTGATCGTGGTCGATTCATTGACCATGTTTTACCGGTTAGGTAGTCGAGGTGAGGAGCGCTCAGTGAGGGAGTCGCTCATCCGGCAGACGGAAAGCTTGCTATCGACCGCCAGGCGGTACCGCATACCGGTTCTGCTGACATCGCAGGTGTTCACCAACATCGGAACCGGTGAGTACGAGTCCCTGGGCGGGCACGTGTTGCAGCACAATGCCAAGACCATCATCCGGCTGGACAAGCTGGATGCTGGTCGTCGAAGGGCGGTGGTGAGAAAACACCGTTCCATACCAGAGGGCTCTTCGGCCACATTCTTGATAGCCGGGGATGGACTGATCTAGAGCTCACGGCCGACCGAGAAATCGACCATGGCGACCAGGAATTCGCGGTCCAGACATTCTGGTAGGCATTCCAGACATTCCTTGGAACGGTGAGCGTATTCCAATGCCATGTTGCGGGCATGGCCGATGGACCCATTACGATCCAGGGCATCGATGGCCCAGACAACGTCGTCATCGGAGGCATCATGGTCACCCAGCATGGATAGCAGACGGTGACGTTCCTCGCCTTCGGGCATGGTCTCCAAGGCATGGAGCACGATGAGGGTGCGCTTACCGTTGCGGATGTCCGAGCCCACCGGCTTTCCCAGAAGTTCGGGGTCTGCGGCGATCCCTAGTACATCGTCCCATATCTGGAACCCTATTCCCATCAGTATGGCGTACTCGCGCATGGACGCGATCTGCTCCGCGGTCCCGCCCCCAATGATGGCCCCACCCTCGGTAGCTGCCGCGAATAGCTCCGCGGTCTTCTTCTGAATGGTATCCAGGTAGCGTTCCACGCTTACCTGCTCCTGGGTCTCGTTCTCCATGTCCATCTGCTGTCCCTCGGCCACCAGGTAGATCGCATTGGCGGTCAGCTTCAGCAGCCGACGAGCATCCTTTGCATCCACCTCGGTATCGGCCAGGGTCTCGAATCCCTTGGCGAACATGGCATCGCCAGCGATGATGGCGGTAGGGATGTCCCACACAACATGTACTGCCGGTAGCCCTCGCCTCACGTCGTCATTGTCCATCACATCATCATGGACCAGGGTGAAATTGTGGACGATCTCGATGGCGCAGGCGAATGGTATGGCGTTCTCCCCCTTGCCACCCACTGCTTCGGCCACCGCCACTGCGGTCACTGGCCGCATGCGCTTTCCACCCGCAGAAGGGTAATGTCTCATGGCTTTGATGAGCTCGTCGTGCTCCCCGCCGCCGAGAAAGCTCATTATATGCTCACCCATGTCATCGGCCCGCTTGACAAGTTCCTTTCTGAACGTTTTCTCGTCCATCATCATTCCTCCAGCCATTCACTTGTGGGACTGACGATGATGCACTCGTTCCGTCCAAGCTCGTCCAAGTTCCTGGCGCCTACCAGGAACATGGCAGTGATCAACTCGGCTTTGAAGGATTCCAACACCCGGGCGACGGCATCGGCGGACTCCATCGCCGCGGCCAATACAGGCCGAGCCGTCCCAGAGCAAGTCGCTCCCAGTGCCAGCGAGGATGCCATGTGCCGACCGTTCTCGATGCCGCCACTGGCAATGAGCGGGATGCCCACATTGGCCCATAGCAGTGATATTGGAGATGGTATGCCCCAGTCGGCGAACGTGTCGCCCATGCGCGTCCTCAGGAGGTCCCCACCAGCCTTGGCCCGATGCATCTCCACCGATGCGAAGCTGGTGCCGCCGGTTCCAGCGACATCGATGGCCCGTATCCCGGTGCCTTTCAGCTTCTGAGCTGTGGTCTTGGATATTCCTGCACCGGTCTCCTTCACCATGCATGGTATCTCCCGGGCGATGGACCGTATCGCCTCTAGGCAGCCCACCGATGACATGTCCCCTTCAGGTTGCACGACCTCCTGCAGGAAGTTGAGATGGATGGCCATGACATCGGCACCCACCATATCCATGGCCAGACCGATAGCCTCTGTGCCCAAAGGTTACTTGTTCCCCTGAGGTACGAGCTGGGGCGCACCCACGTTCCCGATCACCAGGGGAACATCATGCTCTCTGACCACGGCGTAGCTACCATCATCGCCATGTTCTAAGGCCGCTCTCTGGCTACCGACCCCCATGCCCACTCCGGTTCGAGCACAGGCTTCAGCGATGTTGCCGTTGATCTTGTGGGCCACATCGTATCCGCCGGTGATGGCGGTCACTATCAATGGGAATTCGAGTCTCTTGCCCATGATGGCAATGCTGGTATCGATGTCGTCCATGTCCACCTCGGGTAGCGCCCGGTGGATCAGCCGAACATTGTCCCAATGGTTCATGGTGGGCGTGATAGCCTCCTCCAAGCATATCTGGATGTGGTCCGCTTTCCTGTTCTCGATCGGCCTCATTGCAATGCACCTCTCACTTTGGAACCTGTCACACATTTGCCTATGATGGCATCAGCCAGCCTACTGGGCATCAGGCCGTTCACGACCTGACACTCCTGGGTGAAGCGGGCCATGGCCAGCATCTGCTCCAGCTTGCCGTGGATGGAACCGGTGACGTCGGTGTATCTGGACGTACGACACAACTGGTTCAGCGTACCCTCATCCACTATATCCAATAGGATGGCTTCATCATCACTGAACGGATCGCGATCGAATATTCCGTCCACATCGGAGCAGAACACAATCCTTCGGGGGTGGAACTCCTCGGCCAGAAAGGTCATCAACCTGTCACCAGAGCAGATGCCAAAGCCCTTGGTCTGATCCAGACACACATCTCCAAAGGTCACAGGGGTAAGTCCCAGGTCAAGATATCTGTGGTAGTGCTCCAAACCGATGTCAACTAGAGCCCCATCATCCATCATCGCCGATGCGCTGGGAGGTATGGAAATGCAACCCATCCCGGCTCGGTTCAGCTCTTCCATGATCTTAAGGTTTAGATCCCTCACGTCTTGGGACACCTTTGCCAGACCCTTGGAGCGATCTTTTCCACCCGCCCCCTCGGCCAACGAATGGCGATGGGCCATAACGTGACCATACGATCCCGCACCATGAACGATCATGCACCTTTCACCGGCATCGGCGATCTCGTTGGCCAACCGCTGGGCCACATCCTGCCTGAATGCCCGGTACTGGGTCTTGTCGGTTATGACACTACCGCCCAGCTTGATGAGGATCATGTCCAGTGTCCATGATATGGAGCCTATAAAAAGATTGCCAACCCTCAATCCAGGGGGGTGCCGCAACGACGACAGAAGACATCATCCGCTCCAACATCGGCATCGCAATTGGGACACACATAAACGATCTTCTCAACGATCGGGGCCTCCCTGTCGCCAAGAACGTTCTTCACCCTACAGGCTTCGGCAAAGGCTCCCTCATGATCCCCCGCCTCGTGCATCCGCTTGGCGGAATCCAGAGCAGATATCAGTTCCGCATCGTTCTGATCGTTGATGAGGTCCTCGACCATATCTATCATGAATCTAGCCTCGATCAATCCCTTAGGCGTGGCTTTGATCTCTTCTTGGGCGGTGTGGCGATCCTCCGAGATCCCTGGGAATTTCTTATTCTCTAACGGATCCGGTCCCTGATCATGGGATTCCACCAAAAGGCTACGAGCCTGGTCTGCTTGGGTCCTCGCATGGACGTAGTTACCGGACCTGTAGGCAAGTTCCGCCTTGAAGATGATAGGCTCCGCTTCAGTAGTATCGAACCCTTGATTCTCGAGTGAGTCGGCCACGCTTCGTATCGTGGTTATGGCGTTGAAAGCCTCGTCCCTCTCGATTTTTGCCTCCCCACGGGCGCCTCTGGTCTTGATGTATCTCATCTCCAGGTATGCGATTCCCAGCAGGAATGCGGCCAGCAGTATGAGGATCAGTACCTGGGCGATGAACGACATACGGTACGCAGATTGGATTTGGAGATATATGACTTTGCCGTTGCCGTAATATTCATGCAGTCATGGTAGAAGAGGGTGGAGAAAAGTAGGTTGACAGCGTTCCAAGCTTCCCATGGGCTCTCGCACCACAGTACAACAGGGAACGCAGGCGGGCTTAACTTCTGGGTTCGGATGAGACCAGGTGTGACCCCGCCGCTATGGCCGTCA
>JAUVWO010000106.1 GCA_030604065.1 Methanomassiliicoccales archaeon
ATGAGTATATGGGTTGCTCCACCATTGATCTACGTACTGGCTTATATTCATTAACTAATATATTATCAATGTTCGATGTGATGTTCTGTTTCTCAAGTCAGCAGAAGGAGTTTACAGTCAAAGCCAAATAGATATTGGGGCGGGCGCTGGCATCAAAGTTAAATGCCGAAAGACCAATCAGCGCCCGATACCCATGTCAAAGATATTCATCGGCGTCGCCTGGCCCTATGCCAATGGGGCCATCCATCTCGGCCATATCGCCGGTTCACTGTTGCCACCCGATATATTCTCAAGGTACCACCACCTCAAGGGCGATCGGGTGCTGATGGTCTCTGGATCAGACATGCACGGCACTCCGGTCACGGTCACTGCAGACCGTGAGGGGGTCACACCCTTGGAGGTTGCCGAGCGCAGCCACATAATCAATACCAAAGCCATTGAGGACATGGGCATCGAGTTCGACCTGTTCACCAAGACCCACACAGACAACCATGTGGCCGTGGTCCATGATGTCTTCAATCGACTGCTGGATCAGGGTCTATTATACTGCAAGGAGAGCCTGCAGTATTTCTGCTCTAGATGTGATCGCTTCCTCCCGGACCGCTATGTGGAGGGGATCTGCCCTGCATGCGGGTTCGATCGGGCCCGAGGGGATCAATGCGACCAGTGCGGGAAGACATTCGACGTCGGTGAACTGATCGAGGGACGTTGCACCGTTTGTGAGGCCGCGCCAGAACTGCGCTCTACCGAGCACTTCTACATCAGGTTGTCCGCATTCCAGGAACGATTATTGGAGTTCGTGGACCAGCATCCATGGTGGCGAGCCAACGTGCAGACGTTCACCCGCAACTGGCTGCAAGATGGTCTAGAGGATCGCCCCATCACCCGGGACATGACCTACGGCGTCCCGGTTCCGGTGGAGGGCTGGGAAGCAAAGGTGATCTATGTATGGTTCGAGGCAGTCATCGGCTATCTGAGCGCCTCCAAGCAGCTCTCCACCGATGTCGGCGATCCTGATATGTGGCGGGAGTTCTGGAATGATCCAGAGTGCCGCCACTATTATTTCCTAGGCAAGGACAACATACCGTTCCACTCCATACTCGGGCCGGCGATATTGAGGGGCTATGGCGATCTGCAGATGCCCTACGATATACCGGCCAACGAGTTCCTGACATTCAAGGGGCGACAGTTCTCCAAGAGTCGTGGGGTCAGCATATCGATACCGGACCTGGTGTCCCGCTTCGATTCCGACGTCATCCGTTATTATACATCGGTGATCATGCCGGAGAATCGGGATGCGGATTTCTCCTGGGAGGACTTCCAGGCCAAGGTGAACAACGAGCTGGTGGCGGCATTGGGCAACTATTACCATCGCGTCCTGAGCTTCACCCACAAGAACTTCGGCGCGATCCCTCCGTTCCTTGACGACGAGGCGGAGCGACAGGACGTGCTGAACGCCATCGCCGAGGCCACCGCCCAGGTGGATGAGCACCTATCACGATGCGAGTTCAAGAGGGCATTGCAGGCATTCATGGAACTGGCCCGGTTCGGTAACCGTTATTTCGACCAGGTCAAGCCCTGGGCCTTGATCAAAGGGGATCGGGAACGCTGCGGCTCCGTTCTCAACCTGAACCTGGAGATAGTAGGGGCGTTGGCGGTCCTAAGCAATCCGTTCCTGCCCAGGTCATCGGAGGAACTGTGGTCGATGATGGGTCATCGGGATGCCCTCCGTTCCAACGGGTGGGAGGCGCTAGAACGGCGCGTTCCCGTGGGGCAGCGACTGCAGCCGCCTACGCCTCTGTTCGAGCGCATAGATCTCAAGGAGCCTGATAGCATGGATGACACATTCAAGGGATTCGAGGCCCTGGACCTTAGGGTCGGGGAGATCGTTGAGGTGGGGGACCATCCAGATGCGGACAAGCTTTACGTGATGACCGTCGACATCGGCGAGGAGCGCACCATCGTGGCTGGGCTGAAGGCGTTCTACACCAAGGACGAGCTTCAAGGCCGGAAGGTGGTGTGCGTCTCCAATCTGAAGCCGGCCAAGCTTCGGGGCATAAAGTCCCAGGGCATGCTGCTGGCCGCCGACGAGGGCGGAGACGAGAACGTGCAGCTGCTTCGACCGGCGGTCGAGACGGCCAATGGCGATAGGGTATGGTCCAGTCTTTCGCCATCAGGTAAGCGAGTGTCCTATTCGGAGTTCGAGAATGTGGCTTTAAGGATAGGTTCTCCCACTGAGAATGGGGTCCGGCTCGATGAGGAGTGTGGACTCGAGACCGGTCCGGTGACCGAACTCCCCGAATGCGTGGCCGTATACTTGCCAGAAGAAGGGGGCAAGGCGTTGTTGCTGTTCACAGAGGGGGGCGTTCCCATCACTGTCGACCGTCCAATGAGGGATGGGGCCCAGGTGCGATGAGGGGCGATCTTCACATTCATACCGTCCACTCATCGGATGGGGTCATACCAGTGCAGCTGGTGCTGGACGTGGCGAGGTCCATGGGCATGGATGTGATCGCGTTCACCGACCATAACACCATGGCAGCCTACCATGATGCCCAGACGCTTGATCGAGGGAATATGATCATAATACCGGCCATGGAGATCAGTTCCGCTGGAGGGCACATCCTTGCCTACGGGGTGTCCGAAGAGGTGCCCAGGGATCTTTCGGTTCCCGACACCATCACCGCCATCCATGACGCTGGCGGGATCGCTGTGGCCGCCCATCCGTACCGGTGGTGGTCGGGCCTGGGTGAGGACAATGTGATCAATAACCACTTCGATGCCATCGAGGTGCAGAACTTCAGGTCGTTAAAGGGATCGAACCGCAAGGCCCGGGAGCTGGCGACCATGCTTGAGCTTGGGAGGCCCGGAGGCAGCGATGCTCATGTCATCGACGAGATAGGCCGAACGATGACCATTTTTCCAGAGGGCTGCAATGATGCCGGGGATCTACTGGATGCCATCCTATCCGGCAATACCATGACCGAGGGTTCGAACAGATCGATGAAAAGGACGATCACCTACGGCACTAAGGTCATTACCCAATGGATAGGCCGGGGCATGCGTAGAATGTGATCAGCGCATCAGTATCCTATCGATGCCGTTCACCATGGAGGGGACGTCATTACCGCCATCCACCCATGCGACCACTATGTGCCGGGGTCCGGCCCCGCGCAGCAAAAGTTGGGTATCACCTAGGCGCACCTGGATCACCTCCAGTTTGCGATCGAACTCCATGGACGTTCTCTCGGCTGCTCTGAGCATGACTGCCATCATGGAGGCGAATGGTTGCGGGTCCTCCATGCGGGGCGCGTCGCCCATGATGAATGGTCCGGTACGAGCGATCAGGCAGACGCCCTTGACCCCATCAAGACTCCTCATCTCCTCGAGTAAAGACCTCATGCCTGCGAGTTCACTGTCCATGGTTTGCTCCCCGTGTCCTCCAGTATAACGTGGCCGATGGTAAAAAACTTATCCGGTCGGGATCAGTCCCATCCACCAGGCTAAAGCCAGGACCTGAACTGTCAGGAGTAGGGGGATCGTGATGTAGAACTTGGCCTTACGGATCTTATGTCTGAATGTCAGCATGCCCACCAAGGCGCCCAGTGGGCCTATCACAGCTAGCAGCAATAGCGTTGATTCCTTGGTCCTCCAACGATCTTTGACGGCTTGGTACTTGTCCAGCCCATAACCGGCCATGGACACTAGGTTGACGGTCGCTAATGCGATGACAAGGGACTCCATGGAAGGGTGACCGTGAATATCGGTAATAATCTCTGCTACGATCGACCCTCTAGAGAATCTGGCATTCAGTAACCTTTATATCAATTCAACACAGTTCACTCTCGAGGGATGCACTAATGCCAAATTCATTGGTGAGAAATGCTTTAGCTGCAGCTAATGTTAAGAACGGGAAAGATGAGCCAGTAACGGCGCCCGAGCAGTCGGAGCAACCGGCGGTACCGCAACAGCCAACGTACCAGAACCCCGTAGAGCAGGCGATGCAACCTGCATCTGACATGTATCAACAGGCCCAGGATCAGGCCCAGTTCCAGCAACAATTCATGCAGGCCCCACAACCGAACATCAACGCCTCTTCGGTGGACGAGGAGCTCCTGAAGATCGCGGCCCAGCTTGATGTCTGTATCAAGATCATGGGATGCGGGGGCGGAGGATGCAACACCATAAACCGTTGCATAGATGCCGGTATCAATGGTGCGCAGCTGTGTGCCATCAACACTGATGCCAAGCATCTGCTCACGATACACTCGCC
>JAUVWO010000007.1 GCA_030604065.1 Methanomassiliicoccales archaeon
GACTATCACCTAGCGATACGGGCCCGTTCCCGGGTCGGGAACGGGTTTGATAACGAGGTGCGAAACTCTTTGGGAACGGGAGAATCAGCTCAAGCTCTGGAGCGCAGTGCACAAGTCGGGTTCTATCCACGCCTGACGATTATTGATAAGATATCCCCATCAATGACCTTGTGATCGATGCCCACCATTTGTCCGGGGAACTTTCCACTCTCCCCCCAGACCATAGCGTATCTGAAGTTGGGCCGGAAGTTACGGTGGATGTTGTCGCAGACGTCACCGACACTGGATCCTTTGCGTATCACAAGGGGTTCCACCATATCCGCCTCCTGTCCTTGGGGCTTCATGAATATCCTGATCAATTCGAGCTCTTCGTACATCTCGTCCCTCAGCACATCCATGCCCCTCTCCAGGGCTGCGGATACCCGTACCGTATGGTAACCGTGCACCTTCTCCGGTACGTTCTGGAGAAACTCTTCGTCAGCCAGATCCACCTTGTTCATGGCCACCATGGCCTTCACGTAGACCCGGTTGCCGGCCAAGACATCGATGAGCTGGTCCTCGGTTATGTCCTCACGGATGACGATGTCAGCGTTGATGTGACCATACTCCTTGACTATGGCCTTGATCAGATCTTCATCGATATGAGTGAGCTCGACCGTGGACTTGACGATGATGCCGCCGTGCTCCTTCTTGGTGATGACCGTGTCCGGAGGTTTCTCGTTAAGTCTCATCCCCGCCAATCGAAGCTCGCGAACGATGACCGATATGTCAGTATGGAAAACGTCCACGATCAGGAGGACCATGTCCGATGATCGCACCGCGGACAGCACCTCTCGGCCACGGCCACGGCCCTTGGACGCACCCTTGATCAGCCCAGGAAGATCAAGTATCTGGATCTTGGCCCCTTTGTACTCCATCACTCCGGGCACCACGTTCAAAGTGGTGAAATGATAATGACCTATCTCACTCTTGGCGTCGGTAAGGTTGTTCAACAGCGTGGACTTGCCCACAGAGGGAAAGCCTACCAGGGCCACGGTGGCGTTGCCCGCCTTCTTGACCCCGTAACTCTTACCGCTGCCGCCCTGGGCCGCCAGCCTCTTCTCCGACTCCTGGCTGAGCCGGGCCAGCTTGGCCTTGAGCTTGCCGATGTGCCCCTGGGTAGCCTTGTTGTACTTGGTATGGGTGATCTCGTCCTCGATCTCCCTGATCTGCTCTTCGATCGATGCCATCATAGGGTCCTCGGGTCATTTCGGTGCCGGCAGCACCTTCCAGTGCCCGCGGCAGCGATTCCGGGTTGGTGATTATAACCCTTTCGCCCCCACCCTCCAAAAATCGGACCGCGGCCCGGACCTTTGGCAACATGGTTCCCTCACCGAACTGCCCATCTTCCGCCCACGCTCGCATCTGGTCCGTGGTGGCGGAGTCGATACGACGCTGTCGCTCCATCCCCATGTCCAAGTAGACGGCGTCGATGTCGGTGAGCATCACCAGCAACCGCTCCTCGATGGCATTGGCCAGCACCGCGGCGGAGAGATCCTTGTCTATGACCGCCTCCACCCCTCGAAAACCTGGACCTGAGCGAACCACAGGTATGCCCCCGCCGCCCGAGGCGATGACCACCTCATCCTGGCGCTCGCCCTGGAACACTAGGCGCTTGATGGCATGGGATTCCACGAACCCCAATGGCTCAGGGGAGGGTATCAACCGCCTCCACCCTCCGCGATGGACGTCCTCACCCATTGTCCAGCCCCGTTCCCGGGCCAGATCGTTCACTTCTGTCCCATCATAGTACGGACCGATTGGCTTGGTCGGCCGTCCCAGCGCCGGGTCATCGGGGTCGACGATGGCCGAGGTGAGTATGCAGACCACGGTTCTCATGAGACCCAAGGCGCAAAGCTCTTCGGTGAGCGCTTGCTTGATCATGTACCCCAACTGCCCCTGCGACATGGCCACGCATACGTCCAGGGGCATGGCCGGTACCCGATCACGGCACAACTCGTTCTGCAAAATGATGTTGCCGACCTGAGGGCCATTCCCGTGGGTTACCACCATGTCATAGCCATCCCTGATCATGGCCGCCAGGTGCCGGCAGGTCTCCGCCAGGTTCCTGGCCTGGGACTCGTGACTGGGCTCCTCACCGGCATGCATGATGGCATTGCCGCCGATGGCCACCGTGACCGTCCTCACGACCTTTCATATGGTCATCGGTCAAATAAGGAACTGACGCCGGGAAGGTATTTCTATACGTATGGTATTGAAGCGGCGATGCCCGAGCCAACAGCGTTCAGCCAGAGATGGGGTGAGTTCCGCCAGAGTCGCAACGGCCTGTACTTCGGTGTGGCCCTTATGCTGTTGGTCACCGCGTTGGTGTTCTGGTACTCTGTATTCCTATGCTTCGGCTACCTGCTGGTCGCCCTGCTGATGTATGGCGTCCCAAACTACTTTGGACTGAAGGGCCTCAAATCGATGCTCATCCTGGGAATGACCACATTGATAGTGCTCACCCTGGTCATGACCACTCAGTACTTCTTCCTGCTACAGGAGGATCCCGGAGATGTATCATCAGCAGACGGACTGCTGGTGAACGGTAACGCTGACCCGTACCGAGCAGACTACAACTCCACCGTGCGCTTCTCGGTGACCATGGTGGGGGCCACCAACGAGAGCCAGGTATTCCTCAACTACAGAAACCTCTGGAAAGAGAACGAACTCATCAACGAGACCACGGTGCATTCGGGTGAATACTTCTATTTCGACGTCATCGTCACCGAGGGATTCTACGAATACCAGTTCTCTACCGACAACGGCACCGCCTGGGTGTTCACCTCCGCAGGCGCCGGACCTCTGGTGGAGACCGATTCCGATCTTTTCGTGCGGCTGCTGCCCAACTCCGCCCTGTTCACCTTCATCAATGTGGGCATGATCTACTTCATCTTCGCCCTGGTGTTCGACTGGGCCCGCAAGGCCCGGATACGAATTAAAGATGAGATCGAGAACCGAGAGGTGCCCCTATCAGCAGGCATGCCTCAGGAGAAGTTCGTCTGCGATCAGTGCGGTGGCGAGGTCCCCGGTGAGGCCAAGGAATGCCCTCATTGCGGCGAACCCTTCGATGAGGAGGAAGGTATTCCAACGGCCTCGGCTCAGCAATTCATCTGCTCAGAGTGTGGTGCCGACGTGTCCGGTGAGGCCAAGGAATGCCCTCATTGCGGTGAGCGTTTCGAGGACTGAGCCTCGTCAAACTTATCTATGTGCCAGACCATTAGGCAACCTGGGATGCATTCGCACCAGGAGGACGCCGATGGTTTCCACAGCTGAGAGACTGGCCAAGAAACAGAAAGAGATCTCCGTCTCGGAATTCTTCGAAAAGAATCGCCACATCTTAGGGTTCGACTCCTTGTCCAAGAGCCTGATCATGGGTGTCAAGGAGGCAACGGACAACTCCTTGGACGCCTGCGAGGAGGCAGGGGTACTCCCCGAGGTCTATGTTGGCATCGATCGTACCGGCAAGGAAGACTTTCGAGTCACCATCCTGGACAATGGACCGGGCATAGTGAAGAAGAACCTGCCTAACGTCTTCGGCCGACTTCTGTATGGTTCGCGATTCCACTCGCTAAGACAGTCCAGGGGCCAGCAGGGTATCGGAATTTCGGCCACGGTGATGTATGGCCAGATGACCACCGGAAGACCAGCCATAGGTGCATCCAAGATCGAGGGGTCAGACACCGGATGGAGCATGGAGATATCGGTGGACACGAAACGTAACCGCCCTAACACCCGCAACGAGCAGGCGGTGATCTGGGAGAGTTTCATCGCCGAACAGGGGCTCACCATGATGTGGACCGAGTACGACCATGGCACCTTTATTAGCTACACCACCAAGGGTCGGTACATCACCGGCAAACAATCCATCTACGAGTATCTGCGGCAGACGGCCATCGTCAACCCCCATGCCCGAATCACTTTCGTCGATATAGAGAATAAGGTCACTATTTTTGAGCGGGCCACCACAGAGATGCCTCCCGTGGCCAAGGAGATCAAGCCCCACCCCACAGGCATCGAACTCGGAGTGTTGATGAGCATGGCCAAGACCACCAAGGCCCGGCAACTGTCGGCGTTCCTGAAGCAGGATTTCTCCCGCATCAGCGACCGGGTGGCCAATGAGATCTGCGAGACCGGCGGCCTGAACATTAACAAGAAACCGCAATCACTGTCCCTGGAAGAGTACAAGTCCCTCTTGGACGCCATTGATACGGTCAAGATAATGGCCCCACAGACCGACTGCCTATCGCCCATCGGTGAGGCGCTAATACGCAAGGGCCTGAGGCATGTGCTCAACGAGATGCGCCCGGACTATTATGCGCCCCCAGTGAGCCGCTCCCCCAAGGTCACTAGTGGCAACCCATTCATCGTGGAGGCGGGCATCGTCTACGGCGGTGATCTGCCCAAGGATCAACAGGTACAGATCCTGCGATTCGGCAATCGTGTCCCGTTGCTATATCAACAGGGGGCCTGCGTCATCACCAAGGCCATCGAGGGCATCAACTGGAGACAATATGGGCTGGAGCAACGCGGCGGGAGGGGGATACCTTACGGGCCGGCCATCATCATGGTCCACGTGGCCTCGACCAAGGTGCCTTTCACCTCTGAGGCCAAAGAGGCCATAGCCAACTTGGAAGTGATGCGCCAAGAGGTGGACCTTGCCCTACGGGGATGTGCCCGCAACCTCAAGCGCCATCTCAATAAGCAGGAGAAGCGCAAGAAGACCCGGGTGAAATTCGAGATCGTGCAGGAGATACTGCCTCAGATAGCGATCAAGAGCGCTGCCATACTAGAACGCGATGTGCCTGACATCTCCGGGACCATAACCAAGATCATGAACGTGATCTGGATAGACGCCTCGGCCGAACGGACCAAAAAGGGGCTGCGGGTGACGGTGCGGGTGTTCAACTACACCAACAAGAAGCAGACGTTCAAACTGCATACGCTGTTCCCTCGCGAGGCCCTGGACGAGAGCATCATCTCCGATCATATCGCCGATGTGGAGGACGACGGTCGCATCACCTGGGAGATCAAAAAACTGCCAAAAACGAATTCCGTGGAGATATCATTCGACCTCAAGGAATTGGGAGCTTCCGACTTCGACGAGAACGATATCTACGTTTCCGGGGTGAACCCGGCCCTGGTAATGGGGGCTGACCAGCTACCAGGCGACTGGGGCATCAAGGCCATGGATATCACCGAGGTCGAGGAAGAGGACGATGATGATGAGCTGGACTACGATGAGAATGGGGGGACCATAGATGACGAGGAGTGACCGCGACCAAGATACGGTCGAGAACCTGATGGAGATCGTCGAGAGCATATACGATCAGTTAGACAAAAGCCAGATACCAAGGATGACAATCCCCCTCCGCACCAAGAGCAATATCATCTTCGACCAGCGTAAGAATGTGTGGAAGTACGGGAGGTCGACCGGCGCCCGTAGCGCCAAGAAGATAAGGGGGGCCAAGATGCTGTTGCGCACCCTGCATATGATCGACTTCATCCAGGTGATGATCGCCAGTAGCCGATCCTCTACCCTGAGGGAAATGTACTACATCTCAGAGGGATGGGGCAACGGCAAGTTCCACTCCCAGGACGAGAGCAACAACCTAGCCGAGGACTTGGAGATCGTCTCTAAATGCATGCGCGAGGACTTCCGTCTCCGTCCCGAGGAGGACGGCGCCAGGGTCATTGGCGATCTGACCCTCATCGAGACCGATCGTAAGGGCAAGCGCAAGACGTTCAACTGCCGTGACGATGTGGGCGACTCCGGGTATGGCATCCCCTATAATGTGGAGTCTGACAAGCTGGAGTTGAAGACCACCGGCTCGAAATTCGTCATCGCTATCGAGACCGGTGGTATGTTCGACCGTCTAGCGGAGAACGGTTTCGACGAGGACTACAATGCAACGCTAGTGCACCTGAAGGGACAGCCAGCTAGGAGCACTAGACGCTTCATAAAGCGGCTCTCCGATGAGTTGTCTCTTCCAGTAGTGGTGTTCACCGATGCGGACCCGTGGTCGTTCCGCATATTCTCCTCAGTGGCCTATGGGGCGATCAAGACCGCTCACATATCCGAGTACCTTGCCACCCCTACGGCCGAATTCATCGGCATTACCGCCAGCGACATTCACAACTATGACCTGCCCACCGACAAGCTGACCGACGTGGACATCCGGGCCCTCAGATCCCAACTCAAGGACCCCAGGTTCAACGAGCCTTTCTGGCGGGGAGAGATCGATATGATGCTAAAAGAGGGCAAGAAGGCTGAACAGCAGGCGCTGGCCAAGTACGGGTTGGACTTCGTTACCGACACCTACCTACCCGAGAAACTGGCACAGCATGGCATCATTCGTTGAGCGCCCCGGGCTTGGAGCCCGGAAGACGCCGGGTGATGTGAGCGTGCGGGGGGGTCCCATCCCCTCCATAGATGGTCCGGTGCAAGTAAGGAGGAATGATCAAAGCGTGTAGGCCGAGCACCGTACATCCTTATTTACATTCTACCTTTCATCGCATATAAGGAAATGGGGCCGGTTATCCGGCCTGATAATCAGTCCCTTCGAGCATAGGTGCTCACCGCATCGTCGATCCGATCGAGAACGAAGTCCCGGTCCAGAGTGGCGAGGAAGTGCCCCAATCGTGGGCCTGAGCGTCGGGCTATGAATATCCGATACAGCACTTGGAAGGCCTTCTTAGCTCCGAGACCTTGGGCCTTGGCAGCCCCGTACACAGCATCGTGGACCATGTCTCCAACCCATTGAATCGACGTCAGCTCCGGTCTCAGCGTCCGAAGGTAGTCCACCTCTGCCTCCACCAGATCGACATCGGGCAGGCTGTCCAACAAAGAGAATTTTACCATCTCTGGGGCAAAGCTATTGAGCCAATAGTGCACGCATTCCACCCGCTGTTGCAACACGTCCACATCCCTCTGTTCCATAACGCCCGCGTCATCTGTGCGACCGAGCACTCCAAGTATGCCCTCGAAGTCCTCAGCGATCTGAACCACGTTCACAAGGTGACGATAAGGAACATGGAACGGTAGGTGGTCCCTGACCCCGTGGGGCTGGGACAACTCATAGGCCCGCAGATGGTCCATGTCCTTCTCATCGGCCCCGCCCTCGAAGTACAGGGTCTCGATGCGGTCGTATTCATCCACTATGTCTAGGAGCCCCATACCTGAATCATAGTCGATGTGCCTCTCCGGGTTGTACTTGATGATATTGTAGTTCAGCACCGAGGCCGGTACCATGCGAATGGCGTCTATGCCGGTCACCGATGCCCCTGCCGACTTGTGCATCTGCCCCTTGCCCTTCAGCTGTACGAACTCGTACGGTATCGGGCGTGGAGGTTCGATGCCGAATATCTCCCGAGCGAACACCGCGCCACTGTCGTAGGAACCGCCAGCAGCTGCATGGTCCTTGCCAAAAGGTTCGCATGTCACCCCGAATATCTTCCACTTCGCCGGCCACTCCAGCCTCCAGGGCAGCTTGCCCTGGTCAGTGCGGATGTCTGCCCGACCCTCATTGCCGCAAGTGCAGACGTACTCCACATAAGGAAACTTGTATTCCAGCACCTTGGTCTCGGTCAGCCTACCACAGGCTGAGCAACGGGGCGTATAGGGGACGTAGTCAGCGTCCACATCGCGGCCGGTGACCTCACGCAGGATCTCGACCACCCGGGGCCGATTGCGGAACACGGCATCGATTGTCTCAGTGAAACGACCCTCAGCGTACAGGCTGTCGGTCCAGTGCACATCGCAATGCACCCCTAGCTCGTCAAGGGAATCCAATAACGGCTGTATGAAATGATGCGCATACGAGTCGTGTGATCCGCACGGACACGGGATTTGCGATATGGGGCGGCCCACGTGGTTCTCGAACTCATCAGGAAGGAACGAGTATCTTCTCCTAAGCGGGTCGAACGAATCTACAAGATAGATCATGCGGACCGGGGCGTCCATATTCACCAGCGCCTTGCGTACCGCTTCGGCGGTGATCGCCTCCCTAAGGCTGCCCACATGGATGAACCCTGATGGGCTTATGCCTGTGGATATCAGCTGTCGGTCGCCGCGTAACTGCAACTCCTGAGCGATGACATCGGCCCAATGCATGGTATCAAGCCAGCCAACGAATGGTCATTATTAAACGTTTATCATGACGCCTCATCAGCTTAGATGGCAAAGCATGATAACGTCATCCATGGATACGGTCTCGCATGCCTGATAATGGGTTCCTCAACATGAGGCTGGTATTCAAGTTCTTCGAGTCGGCCAACATGCAGCGATGGAATGATCATATCCGTCCAGTGGAACTGGTGGAGCTGGACAAACAGGCACACAAGGCGGTCATCGCCTGGGTGCTGGCCCGGTTCGAGGAGATGGAAAAAGGGACCCTGATCGACTGGACCAAGATCATAGAGGGAGGGGTGTTCGAATTCCTCCACCGGATCATCCTTACTGATATCAAGCCCCCGGTGTTCCATCGCATGGAACGTGAGAAGGGGCAGGAACTGAACCAGTATGTCTACAGCGAACTTAGGCACGAGGTGCCCAACATCAGTGAGGAGTTCATGATCCGGTTCCAGCGCTACTTCAACGAGCCGGATGACAGCGTGGAGAGGCGGGTGCTCAGAGCGGCCCATTATCTAGCGACCAACTGGGAGTTCAAGATGATCTACGCCGCCAACCCTACCATGTATGGCATCGACGGCACCAAGCGCAACATCGAGATGCAGATCGAGGATCACTTCGACCTCATAGGGGTGCAAAGGATACTACTGGAAAAGAAGTCGTTCGGCTTCATTGAGTTCTGCGGGCAGCTGCGATTCCAGCAGCGATGGGCCCGCTCCCCACGGATCCCACGGACCTCAGTGCTAGGACACATGCTTATGGTGGCGATCATGTCATATCTCATGTCCCAGGACATCGGCGCCTGCCAGAAACGCATGGCCAACAATTTCTACACCGGCTTGTTCCATGATCTCCCCGAGGTTTTGACCAAGGATATCATCTCGCCGGTCAAGCGCAGCGTCAACGGGCTGGACGAGTTCATACTGGAGTACGAACGGCGTGAGGTCGATGAGAAGCTCATGCCGCTACTGCCATCCCGTTGGCATGACGACCTGCGATATCTGCTGGAGAACCAGTGGAGCGACCGATTGCTCAAGGATGGGATGATGGAGATAGTGGACAGGATACCGGACAGCATGAACTACGATCGTTACTCACCGGTGGATGGATTGCTGCTAAAGGTATGCGATAACCTCAACGCCTACATCGAGGCCGCATCGTCGATCAAGTACGGCATCAGGCCACGGACCCTGCTACATGGGCGGGACGATATCAGGGACATGTACCAGGGCGTTTGCGTACACGGGTTCGACATCGGATCGCTCATATGCCAGTTCGATGATATGGACATCTAGTCCCCTCGGCAACCTTTTTATATCCCAGGCAGGATTGGAGGCATGCAATGGCCAAGAAAAAGAGCGAGGGATTCCAGTCCGCCGCAGGTCTTATCAGGTATTTCGATTCCGAGGACGACAAGGCCCTTAAGATCAATCCCTGGTTCGTGATCGGCTTCAGCATCTTCATTATCATGCTGGTGGAGATCCTCCACGCGCTATATCCCACCTGAGAACGCATCGGTGCGGATAATCAATATTTTAATCGATATTCAAAAAAGAGTGAGGTTTGATAAGTGGTTTGAGGTCATCCCTTGTGACCTCATATGGAAACATCCTTGTCCATCTTAATATCCCTGCGGAAGCTCCTAGATAGCCAGAACGGAGCGATTATCGAGGTCATTATCGACATCAGCACCACCACAGTATATATATCAAGGCTCACCGGGCCAGTGCCACCAGCGTAGCCTATGCTGGCCACAATTATGCCTACCTCGCCACGAGGCACCATGCCGATCCCGATCCGCTTCGCGACACCTTTGCCTAGACTACGAGCGCCCAGCCTGCACGGCAGATACTTGGCTACCACAGCCACCGCTATTATGGCAATGGACATCCACAGCACGCCGCTGCTGACCATGCTGAAGCTGACATACATCCCTGTCATTACGAAGAAGAAGGGGACAAGGAACTCGTTCACAGGGTCGAACTTGTTCTCCAACTGATGCATGTCGTCGAACTCTGCGAATATCATTCCGGCCATGAACGCTCCGATGATGGCGGCCAGACCGATCAGGTCAGCAATGGCTGCCAGGCCGAAACATACCAGCAGCGACAGGGAGAAGGCGGTCCAGGCCTCGCTCTTGGGTAATACCGGACATCCAGCCTCATCCTTGGGCAGGCGAGCCCTGACCTTGGGAATGGCCTTGGCCCCGAACAGGAATATCAGGCCGACGAAAAGGAATGCTAGCACGGCCACAGTGACCACCGATATCATATCGATACCCCCGCTGCTACTCCCGCCGATACCAGCCACTATTGCTAGGATTATCATGCCCAGTATATCGTCGATCACCGCCGCGCCCAATATTATCTTGGACTCCTTGCTGTTCTGAACATTCATATCCTTTAACACTCGGGCAGTAATGCCCACCGATGTGGCCACCATGGCCGCCCCCATGAACAGGCACTCCACCTGGGAATGCGCGCCTAAGGGCCAAGCGTAGAGAACGATGTAGCCGAATATGAGCGGGAAGACCACACCTAGTATGGCCACCTTGGAGGCCACCTTGCCCACCTTGCTCAGATCGCTGAACTTGGTCTCAAGGCCTACGGTGAATAGCAAGAAGATGACACCAAGTTCTGAGAACGTATAAAGCACCGTTGTCTTATCGAGATCTATCTGCAAGATGTCATAGAGCCATATCCAGTTTGCAACAATGATGCCAGCGATTATCTCGCCCACAAGTGCCGGCATCTTGAGCCTGGTGAATATAGCTGCCATCACCCTTGCCAACAGCAACAGTACGAACAGTTGTGTCAACACAATGGCTATGTCAATTTCAAATTCTGCCATTCTCACACCCGGGAGGGGTATAAATTAAGCCCCTATTTAGGATTGACCGTTCCCCGTGTCAGGGCCTGCCCTTGCGTGCCTGATCGAAACCTTCCTTGAACCGACTGCTAGCGTGATGGGCTCGGACAACATAGGCCTTGGACATCCTGCTGAACGAACCTAGGGCCTCGCCACTCATCTGTGCAAGAGTCTCCATCCCCTCACCCTTCTCGATCGCCGCGGTCATCCTTTTGGCCTTTTCGATAGAACCATCGGCACCTTTCCACAAGGCATTCTTGGTCATAAGTATCGATCTTCCCGCTATCGACCCCAACTCGACCATGGTCTCATCCATGCATCGGCCTCCCTCGACGTAGACCTTACGTGACCGCTCGATGTTCTTGGCGGCGACCTCCTCCATTCGCTTCAGTCCCTTATCCGCCATCTCGTTGCTGGCTTCCAGGGCCTCCTTGGTCATCCTGATCCCTTCATCCGTCGCCTTGTTAGCTTGTTTCAGTGTGGCCTCGGCCATCGTCCGCGCCCGCCTGACGCCCTTGCCGGCCAGCTCTCCTGCATTGGCCCCCAGATCCTCAACGTTTTTTTTGCTTCCTTCATCATCGACCATGGGATCATCCCCCTCATTCGTCACGGAACCCCTTGAAGAATCCCGACGTCCAAGCCTTGCCTATCCTGAATACCCTCCGACTCACTTTACCCGCCACATTTCCACTTACGGCGGCGATGTCCTCAAGTCCCACGCGGTGATCGCATTCCCCATAATATTGGGTGATACAGGTCACGCAGGAGCTCACCGATCCCTTGGATTCTATCGGCTGCTCAGACTCATCCTCGGCCACGATATCCTCACAGCCCGGTATCTCTTCCTCTTTGGGGTTCATCAACTCAGTACTTCTACGCCCATCAAAGAGCAAATACTTTTTCATGGATGGCATCAGGGCCCTCTGCGGTGCCTCTTCGATCCCCATCCATCTTATTTCAACTTCTCAGGAACCTGACGTATTCGATATTATCGTCGGTCTGGAAGTAACTCAGCATTTGATTCACCTTGCCACCTCTGCCACGAATGATCATGACCTCCAGACATTTGTCGCTCATGAGATGGGTATGTATCTTGGTGGTTATGATGTCCTGGAACATGTGGTGAGTGAGGTCCAAACGATGACTGCTGTCGGGGAGATTCCCTCCATGGACCATTACCAAGACACCTTCCAGTTCGCCTTGATACCCCTCTCTTTCTCGTATCTCGGCCTCAGCGGTGCGGAGGCACAGCCGCACCGCCTCACTCCTTCCGGACATTGATAGGGCGTCCCTTAATGCGTCCAGTGACTCCAGGTTGCGCTCGGTCAGAGATATGCTGATGACAGGCATGATTAATAATACGCTAAATACAGATATCAATTTGTTGGTAATATTTATTAATATTACTCCCTTTATCTATTAACATTCAGCATAGATTGAAATATAATGCTTGTATGAAAATCAATCAATTAGTAAGTGGTTGATATGAATAAGGCATGGACAGCGATACTGGTGGCTGTGATTGTGATCATGACCTCTCTGGCCGGATGCATAGGGGAGGAGGAAAGCGATAGTATCAAAGTGGCAGTGACCATCTTACCTCAGAAACAAATGGACAAAGCCATAGGAGGTGATCTGATCGAGGTCACCGCATTGGTGCCATCAGGGCAAAGCGTACACGACTTCACTCCCACCCCCAGCCTGATAGCCAAGATGTCTCAGTCCGACGCCTACGTAAAAGTGGGCACCGGGGTGGAGTTCGAGACCCTGTACATGAATACCATCTTGGAGCAGAACCCAGGCCTGACGGTGATCGATAGCTCCATCGGCATCGAGATGCTGCCATTGCTGGACTCGGACGGTACCGTCGACGATCCCCACATCTGGACCAATTTCACCAACCTAGAGGTCATGGCCAACAACGTGCTTGCAGGGCTCTCCGAACTGTTCCCAGAACATGCTGAAGCCTTCGCCGTCAACCATACGATCTACGTGCAGACGTTACAGGATGCGAGGAACACGAATAGAGACATCTTATCCGGAATAGAGGGTGACGCATTCCTGGTATACCATCCCTCTTGGAGCTACTTCTCCCAAGAGTACGGTCTTACCATGCTCTCTGTAGAGAAGGGCGACAAGGAACCGACGGCGATCAGCATACTGGAGGTCATAGATGAGGCCCGCAATGCCGGAGTGACCGTGGTGGTATTCCCGCCCCAGTTCGATCGAGACACCGCCGAGTACATCGCCGATGAAGTGGGGGGGGAAGCGGTTTTCGTAGACCCTCTGATCGAGGACATCATCGCCGAGATCGAAGCGCTAGCCACACATCTTTCTCAGGGAGCGGATGGATCAGGATGAAACCGATCGAGATGCGGGGGCTCACCATAGGCTATGACGGCCGGATCATGGTGGAAGATGTCGATCTGGACGTGAACGAGGGTGACTTTCTCGCGATCATCGGACCAAACGGCGGCGGGAAGAGTACCTTGCTCAAGGGCATATTGGGTCTGTTGACGCCCATCCATGGTACGGTGACCGTCATGGGCGAGCCACCGACCCAGGGAAGACGCTATGTGGGCTACATACCTCAACACTCCTCCTTCGATGCCCGTTATCCGATATCGGTGAGGGAGGTTGTCATGATGGGCAAGCGGCGGGACGCCAAAGGCCTGTGGTTCTGTGACGATGACCGTAAGGACGCCATTGATGCCCTGGAAAGCGTAGGTATGGCCGACCATGTCGACCGCCACATCGACCGATTGTCAGGGGGGCAGAGGCAGAAGGTATTCCTCGCACGGGCGCTGGTCGGACGCCCCAAGATATTATTGTTGGATGAACCCACCGCCAATGTCGACAAGCGATCGGGCGTTAGCATCTACGACCTGTTGAGGGAGCTCAACCGCGAGGTCACCATTGTACTTGTGACCCACGACATCGGTGCAGTGTCCTCGTATGTGAACCGCATCGCCTGCCTCAACCGTAAGCTCATAGTGCATGATGAACCTCTGATCACCCCCGATATGCTTGATATGGCCTACAGCTGCCCAGTCGACCTGATAGCGCATGGGGTACCGCACCGCATGCTTGACGAACATTGAGGCATCACGATGACTGAATGGTGGGATCTATTGGGAGTGCCGCTCATCCAGAACATGTTCATCGCGGGATTGCTGGCCAGCCTGGTGTGCGGGGCCGTTGGGTCGCTGGTAGTGGTCAAACGCATAGTCTTCGCCTCCGGTGGCATTGCACACACCACCTTCGGCGGCGTCGGTTTCGCTTACTGGCTGCAATCCCAGTTCGCCCTAGCCTGGTTCGATCCGTTGCTTGGAGCCCTGTTCTTCGCAGGCTCTGCCGCCGCCATCATGGCCCTGCCTGGACTCAGACGCACGGTCCGAGAGGACTCGACCATCGGAGTCCTATGGGTGGCCGGGATGGCCCTCGGGGTACTGTTCCTTCATTACGTTGATCGGTCCAAGGTAGTGGTGGTCGACCCAGAAAGCATTCTATTCGGCAATATACTCCTAGTGGACGACGCCTCTCTTTACGTCATAGCGGCGCTCACCGCCCTGGTGCTGATCACCGTCACGCTACTGTACCGTGACCTTCACATGCTCACCTTCGACGAGGAATTCGCCGAGATAAGCGGAGTAAGGATCCACGCTCTCAACCTGATCCTTTACCTCTTGGTCGCCGTGACCACTGTGGTGCTGATCAACGTGGTAGGTATAATCATGGTGCTGGCAATGCTGACCATACCAGCCACCATGGCCGGCATCTGGAGTCGCAACCTGTCATCGATGATGGTCTGGGCGACATTATTGTGTGTGATCATGACCGTGGCCGGACTGACGGCCTCGCTGGCCTTCGACCTGCCACCCGGAGCGCCCATCGTGCTTATAATGACCGGCGTCCTGCTCATGGTGATGGTGGGGAGGCATGTTCTATCAAGAACTGGGTGAAAAAAAGAAAGGGGTTTTGGATCAGTCCTTACCGTGGGCCCGATTCATGAATACATCGACGTCGCCTACATCATCGGTGAGCAGACTCACCACCACGCCGGCCACGATGGCCGCTGGTAGGCTATACAGTGCTGGATTTATCAGCACTGGTATTCCTAGAACTGCCCCGGACCCGACCAACGCTGCCCCGACGAAGATCACCGAGACTATGAGGCCGACCAGCATGGTGGCCAACGCCCCCTGGCGAGTATAGCGACGCCACCAGATGGTCATGAACAGGACCGGGAAGAATATACTTGCAGCCATACCAAAGGCCAGTGTGACCAGGTAGCTGACGTTCTGGTTGGCCAGGCCCAGACCCAGGACCATACCCATTATGCCCATGGCCACGATGGCGAGCTTGGCAACCAGGACCTCCTGACGATCGGTGGCGTTTCTATTGATGACCTCCTTGTAGAAGTCGTGGCTGACGGTTGTGCCTATAGTTATCAGTAGACCGGCCACGGTGCTTAGGATGGCACAGAACGCCCCGCCTATAGCCAGACCCAACAAGACCTGGCCGCCGACCTTCTCCGCCAGCAACGGGACCGCCATGTTGACCGCTATTGACGACTGCCCGGTGAGGAAATAATTCATCAGCTCAGGGTAAAGCAGATACATGGCGGCAAAGCCCACGAAGATGGTCATTATATAGAACCCTCCGATCAACAGCAGCACCCCAATGGTACTGGTGCGTGCATCCTTGGGCTTCCTGACCGTATAGTATCGGGTCAGAACATGAGGCAGGCCCGCAGTACCGAAGACCAGCCCGACAGCCAAGGCCATGACGTTCATCCAGTCAGGGGCGAAGACCCCTGGGGTGATGGCGTTGGGTTCCATTGGAAACTTGGCTGAAACGAATTCCACCGCTTGACTAGCCGACATCTGAGTGAAGTCGGGAACGTTTGGGTCGTTCATGAGCAGGTCCGAAGCCAGCTGCGGCGGGACAATGCCCTCAGCGATGGAGAATATGCCACTCAGGTCCGCACCGAAGAAAGTGGTCACCGTGAGTATCAGGATTATGAGCATGACGCTCCACAAGACCACCCCCTGGATGATCTGATTATAGGTGGTCGCTCTCATCCCCCCAGTAGTGACGTAGGCTATGACCAGGACCCCGACGATGATGACCGCCAGGGTATAGCTCCATCCCATCAACAGTTGAAGCAAGGCTCCGGCACCGACGATCTGCGGGACCACGTAGAACGTGGATATGACCACCGCACCGGCCATGCCCCCGAATCTGAGGCTGCGACTGCCCTTGAACCGCGACGTGAGCACCTCAGAGGTGGTGAACTTACCCACCTTCCTCAACGGCACCGCTAGCAATGCCAGCAAGACGATGTAACCTCCGAAGTAGCCCAGCCCATCCCAGGTCTTGTCGATACCCAAGACTGCAATGGCCCCGGCAACGCCCAGGAACGAAGCGGCGCTGAGATAGTCGCCGGTGAGTGCCAATGCATTCTGCGCCCAGGATATGTTCTGCCCGGCCACATAGAACTCGGATGAGGTCCGGGACCATCTGCGGGAGTATATGGCCACGCCAATGGACACTGCGATCAGACCTATGACCAAGGACATCGCAACAATGCTGGTCATGCTCGGCCCTCCTCACGCCTGGTGACCATCAGATGATAGGCTATGGCCGACAGCCATCCCATAGGAAACAGCATCAGTATCCACAGCAGGGCCACGTTCATGGAACCAAGAACAGGCTCTATGGCGACGTCCCGCCAGAACGATGAGAATATGCCCAGGCCGAAATAAGGGATCAGAAAAGCGAGCAATGCGGTCAGTGACAGCCCCATGGCCCGACCCATGCGGACCTCCCCGATGGAGATCAGCTCCTCCACCTCCTCCACCGTGGGCAACAGCACCTTCTGGGCGATGGTCAAGATGTCTTCTATGTAGGCTTCGTCTATTCCCTTGGTCATCACCACCGGGAACGGGGAATGCTTCATCACACCCTCAGCGACACTGCCCAGCGATATGCGCTCCCAGCCACTTCGGCCACTGTTGCCGATGACGATCATGTCCGGCCTTAATTTCTTGGCGCAGCCTAGAATGGCGGCCACCACTGGCCCCGTTTCCTCGGTGTGGGTGACAACCTCGACCCCTCGGATGCGTCCGTACTCCTGGGCCACCATGTTGCCATGAGCATGGATGCCCATGAACTGCTCCTCATGGACCGCCTCATCAAGCCGCTCCAACGAGGTGGTGGGTAACTCCTCGTGTACACAGACGGTGTGCACCATCGACCCGAACGCAAGGGCCAGCTCGATGGCCTTCTTGGTCGCCATCAATGCCGGCTTGGAGCCGTCTGTTGCCAACAGGATCACGCCCTGACCATTGCCCTGGTTCCTATTCATTAAGGACACCATTCAGGTAACCTCCGTTCAACAGATTGCATTCGCACAACAAGCCGCATCCTACTATGGATGCCTTTACACCGTCCGCCTGACGAAATCGGGGGCCCTATGCCCCCTTTACCATCAGATCCGGTGCGGACGGAATGCGAGATAGACCTCCGCATATATGCACTTAGTTCAAATGGTTGTATATATTCATTGTTGAGATAATACGAAATTAGCATCTATTATAAACAATAATCACAAAATTCGTAATTCAACGAAGTGAAAACGGCAATAATACCACTAATAGCGATAACAATATTCGACAAATAACGAACCAAGTATATAGAGAATACAACGATCATGGTAATTATCCATTCGAAGCAGCGAGTTGCCCTGTATGAATATTCTGATAGAGTGGAACATGACCATTTCTATAAGGATGTCCGAAGAAAAAAATAAGGTGGTGCTCCCGTCGGGATTTGAACCCGAGTCACAGGCTCGAGAGGCCCATATGATTGGCCGCTACACTACGGGAGCCGCAGACCCTCAAATAATAAGGTCTTAATTAAATCTTTCCCTGCTGCCACATATGGGGGCCAGTTTCATTAAGGGTGCCCCCCATCACTTTCATGTGCAGTTGGAATATGACCGACGGCCGTTCGTGAGGAACTTGGTGCTGATGATACCATCAACGATGGTACTGATGTCATTCCTATGGGTGGTAATGCCCACGGACCCGGCATGGATGGCAATCTTGGCTTCGATAATAGGGGTGGCTGTGATCATATTTGGAGTATCGCCATTGCTCACGTACCATGAACTCACCGAGGACGCCCTTGTCTTGAGACAGGGCTGGTATTTCCAGCTGCGGATACCCCTCGACCAGATAACCTCCGCATCCCATCTGGAACGGGGAGCGAGAAAGGTGGGGGTCTCGTTCCAGGTGATCGGTTCCCGGCTTTCGGTCACCACTAGGAGGACGGACCTCATGGAACTGGTGTTGGATCGGGGGATCAGAGCTGTTTGGGCCTGGGGCAAAAGAATCGACAGAGTGGCCTTCGACACTATGGATAACGAAAGGGCGCTGCGGGAGATACGGGATCGGTCACTCTCTCCAGTCAGATCCAATGGTGCGGAACGATAGCTTGGGTATCAAAGGCACCCTACGCTTATGGGCCGATGCTTGGTATCGGTCCCACACCCTCCTGGCATTTTCCTCGGACGTCCCAGTTCTGGCCACGATCTCCTCCATGGGCATCTGCATCTCGATGCCGTTCAGAATGAGATCGAGCTCCTCGTAGCCCATGCCCATATCCTCCTCATCGGTCTGCCCCTCCCACAGCCCAGCACTGGGGGCCCGATCCACGACCTCCTTGGGCAATCCGATCTGCCGGGAAAGCTCCAGGACCTGGCTCTTATATAGGTCGCCGATGGGTAGCAGATCCACGCCCCCGTCACCATGCTTGGTGAAATACCCCTGTAAAAGTTCGCTCTTATTACCCGTGCCAATGACCATTCGGCCCATTTCGCGGGCCAGGGGGTAAAGCACGATCATACGGCAACGGGCACCTATGTTGCCACGGGCAACCGCCCCCGCATCGGGCAGGGAGGCAACGAAGTCGTCCATCATTCCCTGTATCGGCACAACCATATGATCGATGCCCAGGCTGGCCGCGTATCTGTCGGTCAGCTCCAGATCGGGTTCAGGTGTGGTTGAGGACGGCATGAATATCGTGAGCACCTTCTCTGGACCCAGGGCGTCCACGCACAAACGGGCCACCAGCGCCGAGTCTATCCCGCCGCTAAGTCCGACCACTGCACCGCCATCAACGGCGGTGCTGTCGGCAATGAATGTCAAAATGGCCTGATATGCGTCCTCGGGTAGAGCCGGCCTCATGTGTCATGTATCGTCGGTGACCGGTATATTGGTTTCGAGGAATGCTGCCAAAACTAAATATGCGGAGAACGGAATCATCCGCGCTGGATGAAAGTGGCTCTGGTCCAGAGGCGGTGCGCCCTGGGTGACAAGACAAGGAACCTAGAGGCCATGGCCTCGGCCATGGATACGGTCAACGCTGATCTCTATGTGTTCTGTGAAATGGGGCTGACCGGCTACATGGTCAGGGACGGAGTGGTCAGATTGGCCGAGCCCAAGAACGGGAACGTTGTTCGTGACCTGATCCGCATGGCAGACCATAGGGGGGCCCATATGATCGTGGGGCTGGCAACCGTGGATCTTGAAGCGGGGGGCAGACTATACAACTCCTCAGTTCTCATCGGCGGGGGCGGAGCCTTGTTCTACGACAAGATCCACCTAGCCAACTTCGGGCCCTTCGAGGAGGGACTCTACTTCACCCCTGGTCGCAATCCGGTGGTGGCCAAAGTGGGCGGGGTCGGCATCGGGCTTGGGATATGCTATGATGCGTTCTTCCCCTCGTTGGCCAGGGACTGCGCCCAAGAAGGTGCCGACATCATGGTGTACATATCAGCATCGCCGTTCACCTCACGCGCTTCATTCGAACGGGTGCTCCCGGCACGGGCGGTGGAGAACGCCTGCTATGTAGCCTATGTCAACAACGTAGGCTCCCAGCTCAACCAGGTGTTCTTCGGCGGCTCCCGGGCCATCGACCCTATGGGGGCCGATGTAGCAAGACTGCCCTTGTTCGAGGAGGGCGTGGCCACCTTCGATATAGATCGGGAATTCATAGCCCAATCCCGCAGGGGCCGACCGACCTTAAGGGACGAAGTGATCACATGACCGCGATACTGTCCGAGTACTACACCTTGTTCGTCATTGTGATACTAGCATTCATCACCCCGCTCATCTTCACCCGCACTGGCATTCCAGTGGTGGTGGGTGAGATACTGCTAGGACTAGGGGTGGGGACGGTCATGTTCGTCACCTACAGCCTATTCGATGTAGAGCTTCTTGAAGTTGGTGAGGCCATCGGATTCCTAGCCAAGATCGGTTTCATCTTCCTGATGTTCCTTTCTGGACTGGAGATCGACTTCGGCAAGATCGAATCGGGGGGGAATCGGGCAGTGGCCAAGGGAACGGTGATGTTCCTGATGACGTTGCTCATAGCCCTGCCGCTGACCGCATGGGTGGTAGGCTCCACCAGCATCCACTTCGATTCCATGTACATGACCATCGTACTATCCACCACATCAGTAGCGATAGTGCTCTCGGTGGTCCGGGAGATGCACATGTCCCAGACCCGCTACGGGCAGGAGATCATCATCACCGCACTCATCGCCGACATCGGTGCCATGATTCTGATCACCATATACGCGATAAGGTACGAGGTGCTGTCCACAGGGGACGTGACCTTCGGAGTTGTGGCAGTGGCCATCTTCCTGCTTATCTTCATCATGTTCTATGTGGTCTACCGCCTGGGCAGCTACGCCATGTGGTGGTACCCTGCGGTCATGAAGAAGTTCTTCCAGTCCGATGACCCCCACGAATTGGGTGTGCGAGCTTCGCGTGCCATAATCTTCACCTTCTTCGCCATATCAGCTGTCGTTGACTCCGAGGCGCTGGCCGTTCTAGGCGCATTCCTGGCCGGTGCGGTGGTCTCCCTCATGTTCCAGGAGGGGGCCATACTATCCAAGAAGCTGTATGGTATCGGCTACGGGTTCTTGGTGCCCATATTCTTCATCAACCTGGGCATCACGTTCAACTTCGATGCCATATTCAACGTCGAAGCCCTGCTATTGATACCGCTGCTGTTCGGCATCGTCATAGTGGCCAAGATACTACCGGCGATAATCCTGTCCACCAAAGGCGACCTGAAACGCAATCTGGCGTCAGGGGTACTGATGACCGGCGGCCTCACTCTGATGATCGCAGGAGGCGAGATAGGTCTGAGCCTGGGGATCATCGATGAGACCGCGCATGCGGTCACAATCCTGCTGGCAGTGATAATATCCATTATCACGCCCACATTGTTCAACATCCTGTTCCAAAGGTTTCATCTGGAGGAGAAGGGATGAACTCGATCATAGTTGGCGGCGGACGCTTGGGGCGACAGTTGATGCATCGCATTGTCGACGCCGTGGTCATCGAGAACGAAGACATACGGGTGCGGGAGCTGCAGCGTGAGTTCGGTGAAGAGCGGGTGATCAAGGGCAACGGGGTCAACGAATCGATTCTTCTCCAGGCCGGTGTTGGTGAACACACATCCCTAGTGATCGCCACCAATGACGACCATACAAACTACATGATAGCGTTAGTGGCCAAGAGGATGAGCGTCCACCGTATCATAGTCAAGGTCGAGCAACCGGACAGCATCGAGCTGTTCGAGCGGATCGGGGTCAACAGTGTGATATGCCCAGCGATGGCCGCGGCCGGCATGATCAACGGCGAGCTGTACAAGGACATGCGTCGGGTATTCGAGCTCCCGGTGATGGATAACTCGTCCTTCCGTGGCCGGGAACTAAGTGAGATAGACCTGCCTGGGGAGGCCATGGTGGTTGCGGTCATGAGAGGACAGAACCTCATGCGGCCAGCTGATGATCTGCAGTTGCAGCGCGGAGATCATGTGGTACTTTACTCCCTTGGCCCACTGCCCCAAGAGGTCGAGAGGATCGTCCAAGGCGGGGAGCAGCCCATGACGCCGTTCCGAAACATACTGGTTTTGCTCCGCAACGAGGGCGACCTGCGTGTAACACTGCCAGAGTCTGTCGCCGTGGTCCGCTCCGTGGGCGGTTCGCTGATCCTCGCCTCCACCAAGGAGGATCTACTGAACGAGGGGCGACGGTTAGCTGCCGAGGAGGGGGTGCGAGCCGATGAACGCCTAGTACCGTCTCTGGAGTTCGCCATGCTCAACCACCTGATGGCGGAGAGATTCCCAGACGTGGAGTGCATCGCGATCAGCACCGATCCTGATATGAGAAAGAAAGGTTTCGGCCCCTGGGCCCTGGGAGGATTCCTTGACTTCGTGCGAGTGCCAGTGTTGATTTGCAAGGGCACCATCCCCTATGAAAATATGGTGACGCTACTGGATCAGTCACCATGTGCATCAGTCTCTGCGGACTTGGCGCTGAGGATGGCGATCCGTTCCGAGGCCGCCCTGACCGTGCTTACCTATTTCGAGGGAGATGAGGGGAAGGACGTCGTGGCCGACCTGATGCATCTAGCGCGCCTGTACGATGTACGCGTCATCGACCAGGGAGTGGAGGGTAACCCCACCATCGATTTCGTGGCCGAGGTCAGGTCCAACGACCATGATCTGGTGGTCATGAACTGGCGATGTCGCGGGCTCAAACGTAACATCATGAGACGCATTGTGCTAGAATCGCCTAACTCGGTATTGGTGGTCACCGGTACCCGAAAAACTGATCTGGATGAAAACCATTACCAGCGACTCCTCTGACCCGGAAAAGGTTTAAATGTCACCATCTCATTGCGCGCTTCAAGCCGAGGTGGCCCAGCCCGGTAAGGCGCGAGACTGGAATCGCATATGCCGGCAATCTCGTGGGAGCAATCCCTCAGGAGTTCGAATCTCCTCCTCGGCGCCACTCCTCACCCTTGCGGTTTTATTAAATGGTTCCCTCATATAGGGGATGAGGCATGGCCATGAGACTGAACGTAGACCTGCAGCTACGAGACATTCCTGGAGAGCTTATCAACGCCCTAGAGCCGCTCTCCGAGGTGGACGCGAATATCGCTGGAGTAGTGCATCATCACGATTGGGTCAAGGGCGATCGAATCGGGGTCAACATCACATTCGATATATGCAACCAGAAGCAGCTGGACCTTCTACTGGCAAAGTGGAAGCAATGCGGGGTCGAGGTTGTGCGTATGGGCTCGGTGTTCAAGACCTACGACGTGGAGTATGTCCTAGTGGGCCCAGTATCGCCGACGATACTTGAAAATCTGCTTGATGAGGTAAAGACCATGACCAGCCTTGCCTCGGTCGATATCAAATACACCGCCTCACAGGACTTTCAGCGCAGGGCTGCCTATGTTAGCGGCACCGTGCTCGAAGAGAGTGACCTTGATGTGATAGACGAATTCTTCCACCGCCGCACCGATGAGATTGGGCTTCTACTCATCCGAGGGGGGGTCGGAAGATGACCGATATCGTCATAGCCGGTTTCGGCACTGTGGGTCAGGGTTTCGCTGAGGTGCTCGCCCACACATCCCCAGGACTCCGAGAGCAATTCGGCCCGCTCCGGCTAGTGGGCGCGTTCGACTCCCGTAGCTACGCCTATGACACCAACGGTCTAGACCCGGTCGCTCTTCTAGAAAGCAAGGCAGCGGGGCGAGTTGGCAAAAGGGACATCCCTGGAACATCTAGAGAACTCCTTGATGAGATGGATTACGACATCCTAGTGGAGGTCACCCCCACCGACATCGGCGATGGAGGCTCGGGCATGGGACACATCCTCTCAGCCTTGGGGGCAGGAAGACATGTGATCACATGCAACAAAGGTCCGCTATCATTGAGATTCCAGGAGCTGGAAGGCCTCGCCACCCGAAGAGGTGCGATGCTCAGGTTCGAGGGATCGGTTGGAGGAGCCATGCCGATCATCCACGTGGCCAAGGATATCATGGCCGGGGAGGACATCACATCCATCAAGGGCATACTCAACGGCACCTGCAACTTCATCCTCCATCGCATGGGAAATGAGGGGTTACCGTTCCAGCAGGCATTGAGAGAGGCGCAGCAGCTAGGCTATGCCGAGGCTGACCCTACATATGACATTGAGGGCGTGGACAGCGCCTGCAAGGTCGCCATCCTATCAAACGCCATCTTCGGACGCGATGTGACAGTCCACGACGTGATGCGTGTGGGCATATCCTCAGTGACTGACGAGGCCATCGCTTTGGCCCGGGAGCAGGGCCAGGTCCTCCGGCTGATCGGCGAGGTAGGGCAAAGCCGCCTTGAGGTTGCCCCCAGGCTGGTGCCCATCGGGCATCCATTGGCCATTGGAGGGACGCTCAATATTGCCCAGATCGATGCCAAGTTCTCTGGCCCGATCACGGTGGCAGGGCGGGGCGCTGGACGCATGGAGACGGCGAGTGCCATCCTAAGCGACCTGATGACCATACTAAGGGCCCAATAAACCCGGACCTGTACCCTGGCAATATTAATATAAAAAGGATGCCATTATCTGTTACACTCCTGGAGTGATATACTTGAATGGCAGGGATTTATTTATTGGCCAGAATGGTCAGCATCTTTGATACCACGTTGAGGGACGGGGCCCAGTCCGAGGGCGTTTCCTTCTCGCCTGAGGATAAGATAGAGATATTGAGGCGATTGGACGATTTCGGCATCGACTTCGTGGAAGGCGGGTGGCCGTCGGCCAACCCCAAGGACGATGAATTCTTCCGTAGGGCCCGTGAGGTCGATCTGCGTCATGCAAAGCTGGTAGCCTTCGGCTCAACCCGCCACAGTGGCACGACCGCGGCCAACGACCCCAACCTATCGTCGCTTATCGATTGCGGAACAGAATGGGTATGCATATTCGGCAAGTCCTGGGACCTCCACGCCCTAAAGGCGCTGAATGTCACCCTAGAGGAGAACCTGGAGATGGTCCGTGACTCGGTGGCACACCTGGTGGCCCATGGCAAGCGGGTGATATTCGACGCCGAGCACTTCTTCGACGGCTATGCCCACAACCGCGAATATGCTATGGAGGTTCTGCGCACCGCTGCCAAGGCCGGGGCCGATTGGCTGTGCCTTTGCGACACCAACGGCGGTACGATGCCGGGGACGATGTCGCGAGTGGTGGCCGATGTGGTCAATAGCTTCGATGTCCCGATCGGAGTGCATAACCATAACGACTCCGAAGTGGGGGTGGCCAACTCACTGGTAGCAGTGGAGGCCGGGGCCCTGATGGTGCAGGGCACCATCAATGGAATGGGGGAACGGTGCGGCAACGCCAATCTGTGTTCGATCATCCCTAACCTGACACTCAAGATGGGGCAGAAGACCGGAACGGTGGACATGTCACGGTTGACATCGCTCTCCCGTTTCGTGTCAGAGATGGTCAATCAAGTACCCGACGCCAGCCTACCATTCGTTGGTCGTAGTGCATTCGCCCATAAGGCCGGCATCCACATCAGCGCCATGAACCGTGACCCACAGACCTACGAGCATCTCGACCCGACCCTGGTGGGTAACCAACGTCGTTACCTGATATCAGAGCAGGCGGGCACCGCCAGCGTGATGGTCAAACTGGCCGAGATGGGAATAGAACTGGAGCGGGAGCGAGGCCGAGCCATATTGGAACAAATAAAGATCCTGGAGTCTGAGGGATTCCAGTTCGAGGGCGCCGATGCCAGCTTCGAGTTGATAGTACGACGTTACATGGGGGAGCATATACCCCAGTTCGACCTGGGTGGCTTTCGGATCATCGTCGAGTCTTCAGGGGAAGCGCTGATCTCAGAGGCCTCGGTCAAGGTCACCGATGCGGAAGGTGTGCTTGAACACACAGCCGCCGACGGCGATGGTCCAGTCAATGCACTGGATCGAGCGCTACGCAAGGCACTAGAGTCATTCTATCCCGAGATCCGGGGGGTAAGGCTGGTCGACTTCAAGGTCAGGGTCATCGACGGTAAGGAAGGAACCGCAGCTAAAGTGAGGGTCCTCATACGATCCACCGATAGCCAGCACACCTGGACCACAGTGGGCGTATCCACAGACATCATCGAAGCCTCGCTTATGGCTTTGGTCGACAGTCTTGAGTACGTCCTCATGCGCACCCGTGGGCCAATGGACCAGCGTTGGTGACGGTACCGTTGCTTCAAGATGGGATATAAATAGAAGTGAGAAGCCCCCGAAAACGATATTGGTGGGGAAGTTGGAGAAGGTCCACGAGGACTCCTCGACACATCAATAATGAGCTTGCATAAAAAGATTTCCATTTCATCCATTATTCCATCTAGTAACCGCACCAGTTCGAATAGAAACGCCTATGGTGATTGGTTACATTTTACCACTGAACCACCTTAGAGCGACCAATATCTGCGAGGTTTCATAACCTGTAAGTTGGTATACAACCATATGAGGATTGCAATCGCACTTTGTTCGAGGTCGGCCAGCATGCCAATGCAAACGGATCAGTACGGTTCCGCCGCCCGGGGAAGGCCGTCGACATTGACCTATATAGCAGTGGCCACTGCGCTCATCGTCATCGGCGCTGTGGCATACTATATGATGACCTGAGACAGTCCATATCTGTAAATACAGCGTTATGATTGGTCTGCCCAATGAGCGCCTTCGCCCCAGAAAACAGTCCGACCACCCCGGATGATGCCATCGGTCGTGAGCGACGGCTGATATTCATAATCATCATCAACATCGCTGTGACTGCGGGCCAACTCATCGCCAGCGTGATATCTGGGAGTTTGGCCCTGTTCTCGGACGCGATGCAGAACCTTACCGACGTCACCGCGCTCATCATCTCTTTCACCGCCAACCGACTATGCCGCCGCAATATCTCCCCGGAAAAGACGTTTGGCTATCGCAGGGCGCAGATCGTCGCCGCGTTCGTCAACTCATCGGTGCTATTGGTTGTGGCCGCATACCTGATAATAGCCGCGATAATCCGGCTTTTCGATCCCCAGCCTATCGATACCGGGATCATGATGCTGTTCGGAGGATTCGCCATCGTGGTCAACGGCATCAGCGCCGCGATGATGTGGAAAGGACGCAACGACAGCATGAACATGAAATCGTCATTCTATCATGTGTTCTCCGACTTCTTGACCTCGGTGGCGGTCCTGATCGCTGGGGCGTTGATGTCCATCTATGACATCTATTGGCTGGACAGCGTGCTCACCCTATTCATTGGGGTTATGCTGATAGGCCTTACCGGAAAACTGATCTACAATACCGTCCGAGTGCTGATGCAGTTCGCCCCGCAGGACATTGACATACAGGACATCGAGGAAGTGGCTCTCGGGGTCGAAGGTGTGAGCAATCTGCACGATGTTCGACTATGGCAGCTGGATGACGTGCATCTGGAGCTGACCGCGGATGTGGAGTTCGATGATGATCCTTCGCTCTCCGAGGTCGAGGAGCGGTTGAAAAAGATAGAGTCACTGCTCCGGCGACACTTCTCGATCGAGCACTCCACCCTCCAGCCCGAGCAGGAAACGTATCCGCACAAGGGGCTGCTGGAGGACGACTGATATCCATTATCAAGGGTTGAGACGATTGCAATGATCCCCTTAACTAATTATTAGTGATGCACGAGCATGGCGGTCCCGATACCAAGTCAGTGCAAGGAGAATACCTGGCCGTAGGGGGTCCTGAGCTTCAGGGGCACCGGTACGTTACGCACGGTCTGGTACTGCCACGACCTTATCCATCCGCAGGCAATGTGCTGGTCACCCCTCATGTCTAATAGGACACTGCTGGTGGTTTCCATGGTGTCAGGGGTGACGATCAACCAATGACACCCATACTCGACGTCGGCGCGGTCAGTACAGGAACAGAGGATCCTGGCGATGACAGTGATCCAATGCGAACCATTGCACGACGGTCAGCTGATCAGGTTGGAATGGAGTGGCAGCCGGGTCTCCATTATCGGATGACCGGGTTTCCGGAACCATTTTATCACCTCACCTCCAAATATATTCGGTGGTGGATGTGTCTGAGTACGAACTCTTCGTCATAGGTTCAGGATGCGGTATGAACGTAGCCTCCGAAGCCATGGAACAAGAATGGGGCGTGGGTATGGCCGAGATGGGAGTCCCAGGAGGAACGTGTCTCAATCGCGGGTGCATCCCCAGCAAGATATGGATACACTATGCCGATGCCATACGCGCCTTCGAGGATGCCATGGTCATTGGTGTGCGGGGCAAGGTCGGCGGTGTGGATTTCGCCACCGTACAGAGGCGCATGCGGGATCTGGTATGGACCGACCGGGACAACATGGATGTCAATCTCAAGAAGAACGAAGGGATGGACTACTACAACGAACGGGCGGAGTTCATCGGTCCAAAGAAGTTGCGGGTGGGCGAGGAGGACATCACCGCCGACCACGTTCTGATAACCTGCGGTGTGCGTACCGACATCCCTGATATCCCTGGCTTGGAGAGGGCGGGCTACTTGACCTCAGAGAACGTCTTCGACATCGAACGGTTGCCAAAGAGCATGGTGATACTCGGTGGTGGATACAAGGCCTGCGAGTTCGGTCACTTCTTCTCCGCCATGGGCACCAGGGTGACCATGGTCGTAAGGAGCGAGCGCTTGCTAAGAAGGGCGGAACCAGAGATAAGCGAGATGGTCAAGGCAGGACTGACCAAGTACATGGACATCCGCTCCGGATGTGGGGTGGATCGTGTCGAAGGGGGTCGACATCGAACCTTGCACTTGACCTGTGATGAGGGCAGCGACAAGGTGATCGCTGAAGTCATCCTAGTATGCACCGGCGTACGGAGCAACACCGATATTCTACACCCGGAGCGTTCCGGAGTGGCCATGGACGACAAGGGCTATGTGATCGTCGATGACCACCTGCGCACCAATGTCGATGGTGTCTGGGCCTGCGGCGACGTCATCGGCAGGAACATGTTCCGTCACACTGCCAACTACGAATCCATGGTAGTAGCTCGCAATATGTTAGGGGGAGATAAGATCCTGAAGGAGAACGCCGTGCCCCATGCGGTGTTCACCTGGCCTCAAGTGGGAGGCGTGGGCTTGACCGAGGCAGAGGCGGTGGCCGCCGGGCACAACGTGCTGGTCGGACACGTGGACTACGATGCCACGACCATGGGATACTCATTGGGCTCGCCGGGATTGGCGAAGGTCATTGTGGATCATGACTCCTATCGCATCCTGGGGGCGCATGTGTGCGGCCATGAGGCCGCGGCCTTGGTCCAGCCCTTGGTGTATCTGATGAACTGTGGCGAGGGCACCATTGCACCCATATTCAACAGTCAGGTCATCCATCCAGCCCTGAATGAAGTGATCTCCTACACATTGGGCAACCTGCACCATCACCACAAAGACCAAGTTACGAATATTCGAAAATAATGCGATTTGATCGGAGAGATTCATCCATATCGAATCAGAGGGGACCATCCCCACGCATGTGGGGAACTCTGCCCAAGATGGCTCGTGCATATCCCGACTCCCGGTTCATCCCCACGCATGTGGGGAACTCACCAGTCACCCAAGTTGCCCTTCTCATGTTTCCGGTTCATCCCCACGCATGTGGGGAACTCGGGCGCAAGCGCTACAGTGCGCCGTATAGCATCGGTTCATCCCCACGCATGTGGGGAACTCATGCCACCTGAAACCACCCACGATAGGGCACTCGGTTCATCCCCACGCATGTGGGGAACTCCCTTCGGTGTAATATGCCTGGAAGGGGAATATCGGTTCATCCCCACGCATGTGGGGAACTCCGGCCGCGCTTGAGACGGTTCACGATCTTCGTCGGTTCATCCCCACGCATGTGGGGAACTCTAGTTTTCGTAACGAATCGATGACTGTCAAATCGGTTCATCCCCACGCATGTGGGGAACTCGTCCCCATCTCGGAGTACGCTCCCAGTACGGGCGGTTCATCCCCACGCATGTGGGGAACTCATATTTGGAAGTCCCTCCAACCCCACTCAACCCGGTTCATCCCCACGCATGTGGGGAACTCTTATTTGCTACGTGAGACTGCCCTCGCGAATCCGGTTCATCCCCACGCATGTGGGGAACTCGCCACCAACACCACTGGCACCACATGGCAGAACGGTTCATCCCCACGCATGTGGGGAACTCTGCCGATCAAGCGCCATGATAATCTCCGCTACCTGGTTCATCCCCACGCTTGTGGGGAACTCGTGAGCTGTCGGAAGCTCGCAAGGCCCTGGACCGGTTCATCCCCACGCATGTGGGGAACTCATGCGCAGCTCCGCATAACCACGGGTCAGACCCGGTTCATCCCCACGCATGTGGGGAACTCTTCCCCAGTAAAGACATGGAGCGACATCAACACGGTTCATCCCCACGCATGTGGGGAACTCTATATCAGGCCAATAATAGTAATTAGAACTATCGGTTCATCCCCACGCATGTGGGGAACTCTTCACGCCAAGCACGTTGGAGACGTTGAGGTGCGGTTCATCCCCACGCATGTGGGGAACTCTACGTTCGAGGCACTCAATTACCACACACCCACGGTTCATCCCCACGCATGTGGGGAACTCCATCACCGCGAACATAGGCCAGACCGGGGACTACGGTTCATCCCCACGCATGTGGGGAACTCTAGTATGGTCGCCCTTTGCGGCAGCCCTGCATCGGTTCATCCCCACGCATGTGGGGAACTCATCACGAACCACGTATTGCCCGATTCCCGAGCCGGTTCATCCCCACGCATGTGGGGAACTCGTCGGGCTGGCCGGTGTGGCGCTGCTGCTCCTCGGTTCATCCCCACGCATGTGGGGAACTCTTCACACACGCTGACTAGACCCCTCTTTGACCCGGTTCATCCCCACGCATGTGGGGAACTCAGCTCGTGATCCATCGATAGCTAATCTGCAGACGGTTCATCCCCACGCATGTGGGGAACTCCAACTGTCGTCCCGCGAAGGTTTGCTCACATACGGTTCATCCCCACGCATGTGGGGAACTCACCCGAGGATGAATGACACCCCACCCCGGGTTCGGTTCATCCCCACGCATGTGGGGAACTCTTGGCCACGTAGCGCAGAGCCTGGCCGCCATGCGGTTCATCCCCACGCATGTGGGGAACTCTCATCACAGTCATTTGTTCTGCCATCCTTAATCGGTTCATCCCCACGCATGTGGGGAACTCGAATCATAGACAGGGAGCTTGAAATCTGCTCCGGGTTCATCCCCACGCATGTGGGGAACTCAAGTTGGCCACGACCATGTATAAGGTACAATTCGGTTCATCCCCACGCATGTGGGGAACTCCCGACTAGCGCGGAGGTCAACAGACCATTTGCCGGTTCATCC
>JAUVWO010000103.1 GCA_030604065.1 Methanomassiliicoccales archaeon
AACGCTGGGGCGGCGTTGCAGTCAACGATGATCTCGAAACCGTCCTCCCCCGCGATGTGGCGACGTCTTCTAGTGAACTATGGGGTGGTTCCAGTCGGCCTCGGCGCCAGGGACACCCTGCGCGTAGAGATGGGCTATCTGCTATCGGGCACTGACTTCACCGGCAACCAGACATCGCTCCAGACCGGGCCTTCCTGGGTGGTGAAGTTCGATCACGAGTTCATAGGCCGAGCCGCCCTGCTGGATCAGAAAGATACTGGAATGTACCCTATGCTACGAGGTCTTGAGATCATCGATAAAGGCGTCCCCAGGCACGGCTATGCATTGCGGGTCGGTGACAGTGAAGTAGGTGAAGTGACCAGTGGTACCATGTCCCCCTGCCTGCAAAAGGGCATAGCCCTAGGCTATCTGGAACCTGGTCTGGGGCCAGGTGATGAGGTGAACATGGTCATCAGGGGTCATGAGATCCCTTGCCGTGTGATGGAGCCGCCTTTCCTGAAACGTTGATCAGGGGTAGATTCGATTGATGGTACGTGGGAACGGCATCGCATCTCTGATGTGCTCAAGGCCGCAGACCCAGCGCACCATACGTTCGATGCCCATCCCGAACCCAGAATGGGGGATGGACCCGTAACGGCGCAGGTCCAAGTACCACTGATAGGGCTCCAAGGAAATATCCTGTGCTCGCATGCGGGCCAGCAGAGCGTCCAGATCGGTCTCCCTCTCGCTGCCACCGATTATCTCACCATAACCCTCAGGGGCCAGCAGATCTGCGCAGGCGTAGGTGTCAGGATCGTCGGCATCCTCCTTCATATAGAATGCCTTGCACTGCTTCGGATAGTTGGTGACGAAAACCGGCACGGTGCGATCCTGGGTAGTGGCCCTCTCCTCCACGGCCCCTAGATCATCACCGAACTCGATATCGAAACCCCTTCCTTTGAGATCCTCCAACACCTGTGAGTACCTCATACGAGGAAATGGAGGCATCACGTCCTTTAGCGGTTCAACATCCCTCCCCAGCATCTCCAACTCGTCCCGGCGGGATCCAAGCACCGCCTGGACCATAGCGGAGACCAGTTCCTCCTGTACCTCCATGTTACCGCGGTTGTCGATCCAAGCCTCCTCCAACTCCAAGTGCCAATACTCAGTGAGGTGACGAGGGGTCCGAGATTTCTCAGCCCGGAACGACGGGGTCAGCGAGTACACGTTGCCCAGGGAGTAGCACAGGGCCTCTAGGTACATCTGGGCGCTTTGACTCAGATAGGCCTGACGATCGAAGTACTTGAGCGAGAACAAGGTGGTCCCCCCCTCACAAACGTTCTGGGTCAGTACCGGCGGGGTCACCTCAGTGAAGTCGGCGGCCGCCAGCCACTCTCGAGCCCCCTGTAGCATAGTGGCCTTGATCTTCATGATGGCGGCCATATTGCGGGAGCGTACCCACAGGTGCCTGTTGTCAAGCAAAAGCTCTTCGCTCTGATACTCGGTGATGGGAAACGCATCCGCCGGACCGACCAGAGTGAATGTGGTGCAGCGTATCTCCATCCCTCCCGGAGCCCTCGGATCGCTGGCTACGATCCCGGTGACGATGATCGATGACTCCACAGATGCGGCCCCTACCGCATTGAAATCTATGTCGGGTACCCCGCCCTTGCGCACCGTGGCCTGCAGCAGACCAGTGTGGTCCCTGAGTACTATGAAAGCTATCTTGCCACTGGTCCTGATACGATGGACCCATCCCCGGAGTGTGACTTCCTCTCCAGGGGGGAGCATCAATACTGACCCTATCGTGGACACGGTCATGTCTGCCACCACCTTGTGGGTCTAATCGATTCCTGTCTGATATATTTGACGGCAGGGGGGAAACCAAAAATACCATCACCGACGCTCGAGGGGCATGGCCTTCCGACCGGTCACCACCGACGACCTCTCCCTGATGATACGCATCGAGGCAGAGTGCTTCGGCGGAGAGCGCTTCAGCGATGAGGACCTGATGCGACTGATCGATAGGGACGATGTTCACCTCCAGCTGCTGCTTGATCCGGAGCCGGTAGGCTCGTTCGGCGTGATGCTCTTGGACGAAGAGGGATGGATAATCACCCTGGCAGTGTTACCGGAATGCAGAGGAGCGGGGCATGCCCACGCAATGATGGATGAGGCTTTGAATATCTGCCGAAAGGCTGGCTGCGAACAGATCATCCTGCAGGTTGAGACCATCAACGTGGCCGCCGCGAACCTCTACCTGAGATACGGATTCCGTGTAGCCGGGCTCATCCCAGATTACTATGGCCCAGGACGGGACGCCTTCCACATGGTGCTAGGGCCCTGAATTTCACGTGAATATAAGGAATGTGGTAAAACTTATATATCGAACCTGTATTGCCCGTTTGAAGTCAATACATATGGCGTATTGACCAGAGGTGTAAGAATGGAGGAAAATCTCTGCAATATAGAGCTGCTTAAGGACAACTCCTCCTTCCTGGCCAAGGTCCAGAGTGAGCTCGGTGGCCAAAGGGAGTACCGATCAGCTAACTTCGAAGAGATACTGGAACAACTGGTCCAGGACCTTCAAGATGAGTTCGAGACGGCCATATAAACTCTAAAGCCAATATCCATTGGGAACGATAGCGTCCCTATAGCAGGAGGTCCATATATGGAAGCTGGCAACGGTGATACCTACGATGAGGTCATGTCTGAATATTATCAGGACGACCGAGTGAGGGCCGTAATTACATTAAAAGTGGACACCAAGGACATCGACGAGATCGCGGACAAGATAGCCGTTTTCGATGTGGTCGATGACGTGTACCTGGTTACAGGGGACATCGATATCGTGATAAATGTGTCCTTCAAGAGCTATGCTCAGCTGAAACGGTTCCTGATTGGCAGCATATCCAACATAGAGGGCGTCAAGGACATCAAGACGCTCATGGTCGTTTCCGTGTTCAAGGACAAGGGTGACAAAGTTGCCCCCCAGACCTAGATACGGCAACGAAGGCAGGTGATAGAATGAGTGAAATCAAACTCAAGCAGATAATGGGGGTGCTCGACCAGCTGGCCGAGGACACCTCTGTTCCCCGAAACATCAGAAGGGGCGCTACTCAAGCCAAGGAGCGCCTTACTCAGGTCGATGAGGCTCTAGACGTGAGAGCGGCTAGCGCCATATACATACTCGACGACCTGGCGAACGACCCGAACATCCCCCTTCATGGACGGACCCTCATTTGGAACGTCATCAGCCAATTGGAGACGGTAGCCTAGGCCGCCTTAACTTTGTTCATGTCCTGGGCACACCTTGTCCTGGCTGGATTTTCGAGGTGGATTGGGTCGGCGATCTCAGATACATCAATGGTCTATCTCGCCCCATTCTATGAATGAAGATATCAATGTCCATCAGTTTGATCCTACTAGGTTTGGCGCTTAGGATCATTCCACTGAAATCTTCAACTTTTATGGAATACATCACAGCCTCGGCATGAGCCCCGCCTCGGGCGGGTCCATGCCGAAGGCCTCGAAGACTTTCTTGTTGGTCTTGGTGACCGCCGTCAGCCGCCATTCCCCAAGGGCGCCGACGGCCATCAGCGTGTTCAGCGACCTGAACATGGCTTCGACCGTCATCCCCTTCAGCTCCTTGCGATGCTCGTCGATGACGTTGATCACGTGGGTCCTCATGATCAGCGCCACGAACTTGATGAACAGCCTCCCTCTCGCCCGGTCGGGGTCGCCCGTGCGTGCGCGACCCGCATCGAGGTCGTTCTTGTACGTGTCGAACGCCGTCTCTACGAGACAACGTGTGTCATAGGCCGACATCATCGTTCCCCAATCCGTGTCAGTATCGGTCAGCATGACGAACATCCCGTTGCGGTTGTCCGCATGCGTGATGGCCTTCTGCTTGCGCGTGACTCGCATGAGACCTTCATCGTCAACCGTCCAGTCGAGGCAGCTTCGCACTTTCGGACGAAGGTCCCTGAACCTCTTTGACGGGTCTCGGAAGCGCTTCCCGTCCAGCTCGTCCTCCGCCTTCCCGATCGCTCTCCCGAGTGACTGGAGGTCGTCCGCGGCCTTCTCCGGATCGTACACGACGAAGGCCTTCAGCCTTCGTCCGGAATCGTATCTCCGGTCGTTCTCCGCGGAACCCTTCTCGTTCCGTGCCAGACGCACGAGATACTCCATGCCGTCGTCGTGACCGGTGTCCGCGACGACCAGCTCGTACTCAGCGAATCTGTACGTCCTGCCGTCATGGATCACCAACGAGACGTTGTCCCTCATGTCCGTTATCGCGCGTGTCACGAGCTTCTTGATCGCGATCGATCTGACGTTCGATGGGATGACGAAGGGGACGTCCATGTCCAGCAGCGCGCCGACGTTATTCGCGGATTCGAACCCGCGGTCCATGACGAACCTGTTCCCCCTGCATCCGAGCCTGCGCATGTCGTCCACGAGTTCTCGCATGGT
>JAUVWO010000114.1 GCA_030604065.1 Methanomassiliicoccales archaeon
ACGGAACCCGATGGCCTTGAGAATTCCGATCTCCCGGAACCTCTCCCGGGTGATGAGTATCATGATGAAGATCATGACGGCTATGCCAGTGACGAGGGCGATGAGAGCACCGACCTGGCTATTGGCCCGGATGGCATCGATCGAATCCTGCACCGCGTCGCTCTCGTCGTTGGGACCTACTACGTCGAAGTCCTCGCCCAGGGTCTCCCGGAGGTCCTCGACCATTGTCTTGACCTTGCCCACCGAGTCCGCTGTCACGTAAACTATGTGAGGTCCAGAGATATTGAAGGCCTCCTTGGCAACGTCATAGGGTACTATGGCAGTGGCGTCCCCTGCCGAGGTACCACTTGAGAAGATCCCGACAACGTCGAAATCGGCACCGCTTAGATTGATGGAGGCCCCGACGCCAGCGTCCTGGGCCTCAGATAGATTGGTCCCGATAATGGCGACACTATCGCCAATGTCGGAAGCCTTGAGGTTCCTGCCTGACTCGATCTCGAACTCGGCTCCGTCCATGAGCATCAGCCGCTCGCCAGGGTCCATACCCTGAACGACGCCCTTGATCCAATTTCCAGGTGACGTCTCATTGAAATGCCAATGGATGACCATCATCTGCACAGACTCGACATTGTCGACCGTCGTTATATTGAGAAGTTCGGATTCGTTCATCGTCCCGCTCTTGTCGACACCAGCAGGTGTGATGGTGGCGGTCCGCTCCATGTGCTCCGATATGTTCGACGTGCTGTCGGAGATGTTCTGGCTTACGATGGACATGCTGAGGAAGACCCCGAGGCTGAAGCCGATGATCACTACGATCACGAGGGTCCTTGCCTTCTTGCCGAAGACGTTCTTCATGCTTCGTGAGAGGGTGGACATGCATTAGGCTCCGAGGATTAGGTTTGGATAAACCTAGTTGTATATCAAGAATGAGGGACAAATACTGAACTTGGTGAACAATCCATCAAATATCCTCTTTGGGCTGCCTTCTTTCAACCAAGTAGACAGCTGTTATTCCGACGATAGCGATGATGGCGAAAGCTAGCAGAACCGCGTTGCTGTCATCCCTCTCCTCATTGGGATCGTCGTCACCATCATACGTAATCCCGTCAACACCGTTCCCATCAATGCTACCGTCTGCTTCTGTAACCCTGATCATATCGGTATCAGTCTCTACCGGTCTCTCGGCAAGAACGACCGTATCTACCTTCAAGTTAGTATATGCGTGGATCCCGGAAAGGTTCTCCTCCCAACCACAGCTCACGATGTCGGTGTTGCCGTCCAGGTCAAGGTCTCCCAGTGAATTGCCCACTGTAAAGACTTCGGGAAGTCCAATACTGACCTCTACCCAGGAATAGGAGTTTGAATCCCTCATCTTTCCCGAATTCGACCAGACATTCAGCGAAGAACTGATATCCGCTTTTCCATCATTGTCAATGTCGCCAACATCGAGCTGATAATAGGTTCCAGATGAAGGCAAACCCATGCTAACATCGACCCACCAGGTGCTCCTATCGCCGGAGTTTCCGTTGCCCAGGTAGGCTTTGATCCCCTTATCGGTCGACGCTATCAGGTCCAGGTTGGAATCGCCATCGAGGTCCGTCAGGAAGACATCCCATACCACACCTCTATCGATCAGTGATGTTCCACTGTGGGCCTCGGTCCATGAGATGTCATCTGATGCGCTATTGGTATAGATGGAGATCCCAATACCCCTTTCCGACCCGGCCACGATGTCCATACGCCCATCATTGTTCACATCTGCCAATGTTGTACCGCCCATATGGTTGAGATAATCGGGTATCCCGGAACGGGCATCAGTCCAGTGCAGATCACCCGGGGAATGGTCTCCTCTCCAGGCGAACAGGCCGTCCTGAGAGCTCGCAACCAGATCGATATGTCCATCGCCATCGATATCGCCACACGATACCGTATTCCAGCTGGCCAGCATTCCTGGAGCTGCCGCCATGGTCCATTCCATTGACCCGCCGCTGCCGCCATTGCCAAGCCATATCGTTATGGGCAGATCCTCCCTTGTCAAGAATTCGCATGCCACGATGTCGAGGTTCGAATCATTGTCGATATCCACTACGGTGAGAGAGCCGTGTGTGTTTCCAAAGAATTCGTCGCCTGGTTTTGGCAATCCGTTGGATGCTTCGATAAATGAACTGCCGTTCTGATTGAGGTAAACGTGCAGCCCGCCCGGAGCATGCCCTCTCCAGCCACCTTTACCGGCACCGCTTGCGATGATATCGAGATAGTTGTCCTTGTTCACATCCGCAAGTGTGACGAAATTGTAATTGCCGGTGTCAGGTAGTCCCGTGAGTTCCAGGATGTCCGCTTCATCCAGGTCCTCACCTTTCGCATCCTCGGAGGTTGAATAAAAATCCAAGAGACCAATGAAGGCGAAGATCGCCACGACCATGAGGGTCTTAGCCTTCTTGATGAAGGCGTTCTTCATGCTCCTTGGCAGTGTGGACATGGCATTGGCTCCGAGGATGAGATTGCTAGAGACATCGTCCTATATTAATCATCAGCCACAACTATCGAGCGCGTATTCTCTAAATAAAATTACCCTAGACGTCGATTGGGGATGGGTGAACCCCCCCCAAAGATATTCGCAAGGGCCTGAGAGGAGGTCACCTTGGTAATGTAGACAATCCTACCAGACTCGGCATCGACGGCCACCGAGGTGGTGGCCGCACCCTCCCAGACAGTGTCCAACTGTAGGATGTACGTGAGATTAGCATTGGGAACCGAGATACCCGCCAAGGTGTCCAGCAGTTCCATCCCGAACCCGCCAGCGGTCTCGAGTCCACCCATTAAGAAGCCGTATATGGAATTTGTGAAGTCCACCTCGTCATCGAGGCCGCTGTAGGCCTCGTCGGCCACTTGCTGTACGCTGGCCCAGATGTCCTCAGAGGATGCAAGTGTTAGAAGCTCATCGGCTATGAAGTACTCATTTATGGTGGCATAGCCTGTCGTTATCCCCCCTTCGGAAGCGATGAAGGTCTCCACCTGGTCCTCGCGAGGCATTCTGATGACCTGCTTGGTCACATTGATCTCGTAGGCATACTGATAGGTCGACCAGTTTTCATAGTTCTCCCAGTCCGTGGGGTCGTCGGCGAATGTGATGTTCCATGTGTACTCCATCGTCCTCATGTCTGTCTGGTTGGCCGAGTAATATGCTTCGGAGATCATGGGGCTGGGGTGGGATTGGCGCCATTGGGCCAGATCGGAACTCTTCGCGAGGCATACATCGACTGCCTCCTTCAGGCCAAAATCGAAGCTGGAGCTGGATAAGGAACCGTCCTCGGGGCCGATTTCCCAATCTCGGAAGTCACCCGTCGGCGCCCTGTCCACGAAGATCTCCTTGGCCTGGATGTCGATTGGGATGGGCGCTCCGCCCCTGGTGTAGCCGTCGCTGGTGAGGGTCTGGTTCGTGCAGACCAGTATATATCCCACGTCGTCGTCATCGTATGGGAGCTTTGAATAATACGATAGCCTCACAGGCCTGGGAACCTCTGACGACAGCCATAGGAGCTTCTCCAACTGGATCTCGCCGAACAGGTCCACTGAGATGTTGAGACGGGCGCAATCGTAACCCCGAACCCTCTCGGATCTGTCTATGGACCAATTGTACCACTGGGTGTAGTACCCCCCCCAGAGTGAATCACCGTAAGTGCCATTGTCACCCTCTGCCAGAGTGGCCCCGTCACCGTACAGCAGCTCCTCGAGGGGGCGATCGACCTCTTCATGGGGGTCTGGATAGCCCTGGGTGCTCGTCTCGAACTCGAGGTTGGATATCGGAATGTCCACGCCAATGACCTC
>JAUVWO010000053.1 GCA_030604065.1 Methanomassiliicoccales archaeon
ATGGCCTTTCGGTCTTGTTTATTCTTGGCAGTTAAAACATAACGGAAGGCCACTTTTCTACCTATGCAAAATGTTCATAGAGAAGGACGAATTGACACTCAGTTCTCGCTAAGTGTCAAACTCGGGTGGCAGGGCTCCTGGTTGCTGGTGCGCTCGATGCCCTAACAACCATATCAATCATACTGGCCCTGCTCTTCGGGTTTCTAATATCAGCCATTGATCCGGCGGCGGTCATCGAGATAAAGGAGGCGGGCTTGAAGCCCTAAGGTCGTTACGACATGACGGAGTCATCGACAAGGCGACATTGCAGAGGATGAGCGAGGAACTGGGATCTGAAACGGAATCAATGGTGTGACAGCGAAATAATATTAAACCGTCCCACGTTGGCATCATCCGATGTCCGATGATGATCGGCATGCTAATGTGCCTGCTGTGGATCTGGAGAGTCGCTATGAACAAGGCATCAGCGACAAGGATAGGCGGATGTCCCTGTCCATGGAGCTTCACCTCCAGGGTTGCTTTCAGGAAGCGAGGGAGGTGCTGCAACCATGCCTATCCATACCAGACCCGGACATTCTTGCATCGGTTGCCGTCCTTGACGCTCTTCTAGGAGATATGGAATCGGCTCGCAATGGCTTCCTTGCTGCAATAGAATATAGAGAGGATCCAGAGCTGCTCAGGGGTCTGGCCCATATATGCTCCCAGAGCTTGGAACGCGGAGACGAGGCGATCGAACTGCTGTACAGATCATGGCTGGCCTCGGGGGATCTGAACGACCTGCTTGCCGCGGCCACGATCGCCGAGGGTCTGGATCTGGAAATGGCCTTGACCTTGTATGTTGAGGCGCTCACTATCGAATCATATAACCGACTTGCGTTGTTTCGGGGCGGGCAGGTGATGGAGGCCATGGGCGATCTCGACGGGGCGGAATCGTTATACGTTAGAATGCTGGAGTCGGACAAGGATGACATCACCGGTCTCAATGCGATGTGCTCGCTCTGCGGCGTCCGGAGTGACCTTGCGTCAGCCCGGGGCTTCAATGACGCGGTACTCTTGCTTGAGCCTGACGACCTGTACGCCAACACCGTGAGGCAATGGCTAGATGGACAGGGAGATGAGGACCCTGAACAGTGAACGGACGTCAAATGCTAACAACGGAAGCGCAGCTAGGGCGCTTAGACCGGTGATGGAGTACCTTAGCGGACGACTTGCGCATATGGAACGGATGCGTTTTCAATTTCGTTACAGGGTGCTTGAATCAAGATACCTTATCGATCGTATGGATGGAAGTATGAAAGCATCCGGCACGGTTACCGGCGGCAACTGGGATATCGATGTCGTGGACTTCCTACCTGGCAATGTGGCCGTCATTCGGGGAGCGTGTCGCATAGACCCGGGCGAGGTGCTGCGGGTGAACGGGCACCCGTGGGGCCGGGTGATACGACAGGTCTCATTCCTCATCGGCGATATCGTACCCACAAATGGCGGGGAGGTCGCATTGGATCATCTGTTCACTAGCGGACTTGAGGACATCAGCCGTCCAGAGTGGGATTGGGAGCCGTTGGATGCGAACAGGGACAAGGGCACGTTGCTACTGTCAGGGTTGCCTGACAGAGAGTTGCTAGAGACCTCCCCCAATACCGTGGTGGTAAGACGTCAGATGAATGCGGTTTCCATGATGGCCTGTAATGGGTCGCCTCACCTCGACCCTCTCAGGGCAGCTATATCTGGGGAGGGCTGGTCTTGGCCCTCCATCCGATCGAATGATGATGGAGAATTCATAGTGCTGGACACTTCCCGTTCTGGAGCCAATGCTCAGATGGATATGGTCGATATAGCCGCTGCCACTCCAGACATCGCCATCATGCACGGCCCCCCTGGTTCTGGTAAGACCACGGTACTAGTAGAACTCGTGGCCCGTTTGGTAGGGCGAGGAGAACGAGTGCTGCTGGTATCATCTACCCATGTGGCGGTCGACAACGTCCTGGAGCGTCTCATGGACGCCATGGTGGGGGATGCCCCCCTATTGGATGCCGCAGGCATCATGCCCCTGAGAGTGGGGCATGAGTCCCGCGTCAGTCCCAGGGTGAGATGCCTCCTGCAAGACCGATTGGTCAGGGATGAGAGGGCCCGCTTGCTCTCCAATCTTGAGAGCATCGATCGGGACGCCCCACAGGAGGCGTTGTACCATCACCTATCAAGGGACACCGGTCGGACGTCATCGGTGGAAGAGCTTGTCTGGCGCTGTTCCAACCTCGTATGCGGTACCACTCAAGGTGTGACAGCATCGCCTCTGATCCAGGAGGGTTGGGGGGCCGAGCCCCAATTCGACACGGTCATCATCGATGAGGCCTCGAAGGCCACACTACAAGAGTTCTTAGTACCCGCTGTGACCGGGGCGCGATGGATGGTCTCTGGCGATCTGATGCAACTATCACCCTACGTGGACATCGAGGATATGGAAGCGGAGCTGCATAGAGCAAGGCATGGTCTGCTCGATGACGATGAGTCGGACATGATAGTATTGGCCCACAGAGCGGCACTCAAGGGCGGCGGGGAGGTGATGGACGTGACCGAAGACATGCTGGGTAAGGCGAGAGAGCAGCTGGAGTCCTATATCGGAGGTGACGTTACCGTATGGCCAGAACGTGGACGGAGGGTGACGCTGAGACCATCGGATCGCGAAAAGGAAAAATGCGTGCCCTGTCGGCAAAGATCAAAGTGGGACTCAGAGGTCGAATGGCGCCTCCGCCGATCCTTCGAATTGCGTCTCGATCACCTGGCTAGCGATAGGTACATGGCCCAGGTGCGATCGATGCTTCCAGCATATGACGCCGAAAGAAGCCGGAGGCTTCAGGAACGTCTGGACCATCTGATCTCGGTGGCCATGCCCTCGGTCATGGAGGTGCTTACCGGAAAGGTGGAAGGATATGCGGGACTACCGCAGGATGCGCTGGTAGGCCGCGAGGTCACTCTACGATACCAGCACCGGATGCATCCCCGCCTGTCCCAGGTGCCTCGGGATGTGATCTATGGTGGACGAGCACTAAAGGACCCTCCCGACATGGAACAACGCAGACAGTGGGGCTATGACGGCTTGCCGTCGCCCCTTACATGGGTGCAGGTGGACTGCAATCTTGGCTTTAACAACAGCAATGAGGCCGAGGCGAGGGTCACTGCGGCGATCGTCCAAGACCTGGTCGAATGGGGCGTCCGCGAGGGGACCTATCCCTCGATCGCGATCCTCACCCCGTATCGGGAGCAGGAGAGGTCGCTGAGAGAGGAACTTTCACGTATCGAGATCCCGGAAGAGATTGTAAGGGGGCTCGACACTCCGACCTTTGAGTTGAACATCTGCACCGTAGATCGTTTCCAAGGCCATGAGGCCGATGTGGTCATCCTATCCATGGTGCGAGGTCATAGGGGAACGGTGGGGCACATGGACTCGCTCAACCGTCTCAATGTGGCGATCACCAGAGCGCGCTATCAATTGGTGCTGGTCGGCGATCGACGCACAGCGATGGCACCATCGTCACCGAAGGCGTTGCACGCTCTTGCCAACAGCGCTGATGTAATGGAGTGTAAGCAATGGAGCTGATCCTTGGTCGTAGCCTTACTCCGCGATCGGTCGAGGTCATGATCGAGTACGCCTACGAATCCAAATGGAACGATCTGCTTCCATTCCTGATGATGGCGGCCAATGGTCCGGTGGATGCGGCAATGGTCAATCGCCACCTGCTGTTCCGTCCCGAGACGTCCGCTCACGGGTCGATGGTCCTGGCCGAGCTGGAGGGCCGAGGGTTGCTACAACGTGACCGACCATCAGGACCATGCAGTTTGACCACCAGTGGCAAGCGGACCCTGCAACGTGGCCGCATGAGGATCAGGAGGCGGAATATCTGCAGACTATTGTGGATCGATGATCCACTGTTCCGACACCCTTTGCTCTCATTGACCGAGGTGCACCGCACCGCAGGAGACCTGAAGCGTGAGGCCCGAGGCCGAGCTGGGCGGCAGGGGTCGACGCCGCTGCCGATCTCAGCCCTGAAGGGGGTAACGATGACGCTGCCGTTGCAGGGCATGGAGGTGGAGATCATGGACGTATCGACCATGTCAAGGGAGGCCCACACAGACGAGGTGGTGCAGGTCGAGGTCAGAGAGGACGACTTCGGAGCCATCGTTCTTGTGACCTCCGATCGCAACAACGCATGGGGGCGGGTCGATCCCTCAAAGGAGATCGATGCACTTGGTTCGCTACTAGAGGATGCCCGATTGGAACTCGATGTGGAAGAGAACGGTAGCTTTTCTGTGCCAATGGGGCATGAGGAAGCCTTTCCTGAGGAACTTGAGAGCATGTCCCTCTCTATTTCTAGGTTCGGGCTCCCCTCGCTCAAAGGCCTAGGATGCTTCGAATACATCGAGTTCAAGGGAATTGGGGTGAGGCCACGCACAGAGGATGACGCCGTGGAATGGGCGAACGTCCTCTTGCGCGAAAAGTATCAACCTGCCATGGATGACGAGCAACTGCGCAAGGCGCGCGAGGATGTCGCCGCCCGTTTCGCTCAGTGGTTCCGACCAGGCATCCTACTTCTGATGATGGCTGACAGGGAAGAGCTAGAAAACGATGAGCGATGATCGACGTTGCGATCTGAGGGAGCTTGTGGTCGCACCCATATTGTTGATAGGCGGTCCTCTTGATATCATTTCTGTACTTGAACGTCCCCAAATGGATATCAGCCCAAGCCATGATATGTCTATCGCTACGAATGTTTTTCACTTAGAGGAGCAGGAATCATACTGAGACTTAAATGCCTCAGATGTTTGGACCTCAACGAGCTAGTGCATAGGCCTCAAATGCCTGGAAAATGAAACCGGCCAGCCAAATGAGAGCGAATATCGCCATGCACGCGGCCCCAACGATGAATCCCAAAGGAATGTCCATGAGCCCGCTCGAACCCAGCACCAGCAGGTAAAGGACCAGGCCGGTGATGAGGAACATGATGCCGCGCTCCCATCGACCCAGGTAGAAATGTCCTATCCCCCATAGACCGAACAGACCGGGAACGATCGCCAACAGCACCGCAATAGTGGGACTCCTGCCACTGCCCCGCGGCTGCCACCCGGCGGAGGTGGTGATATTGACCCGGCTGAGTTCCTTGAAGCAATTTGGGCAGTTTATAGCGTTGTCCTCGACCTTAGCTCCGCAATGGGGACAGTATCTCATGCTCTCATCGCATGAATGGTATCGAGGTTGATTAGGTTTTTCCCATAGGGCGTGGTTGAGAATGAGGACGACAGCTTGATTAACGATGGAGAACAAGGTAGATAGCATGTCACTCATGCATCACTTATTGGCCATGAACATGGCAAGGAGACGCCGCGAACGGGAGCGGAGGTTCAGGCGTGGCTCTGATAAGAATGCTGATATAAAGAATGCAAAGGGTGACAGGGCAAAGGTCTGAACCATGGTTTCCGACCGTAAGAGGATCGTCTCGGTCATCGGTAACGCATTGATCGAAGAGGGCGACGATAGATACGTGCTCGCTAAACGGCTAGGAGCGGCGCTGATCGAGAATGGATATCGCGTTGCTAGCGGAGGGCTCAGCGGGGTAATGGAAGCGGTCTCCAAGGGGGCAAGACTCTCTCCGGCGCATTGCGATGGCGATGTCATCGGGATCCTGCCCTGTTGGGATCCAGACGCCGCGAATCGGTACGTCGACATACCTATCGCCACAGGTATGGACCTGGCCCGTAACGTCATCGTTGCCAACACCGATGCGGTGATCGCCATCGGAGGAGGCAGTGGGACCCTTTCTGAGATCTCACATGCTTGGGCTCTGGGGCGCCTGATCATCGCCTACCGGGTGGAGGGGGTCAGTGGCATGTTCGCCGATACCCGTATCGACAAGAGGGTTCGATATCCGGAGATACAGGACGATCGGGTCTACGGTGTTGACAATGAAAACGATGTTCTGGAAGCTTTAGTGATGATGGATCGCTACAACTGGAGACATGAGAGCATCATCACAATGGAAAAACAGGGGCGCCATTGATCGAATATGAGGTTCTGTCAAGAGCTGCTCCCCCGCCCTGATCGGATCGTCGGGGTGCATGGGATTCCTAGGCAGGTGGCAATATCAGATACCATCGACCCTCTTCATAGTGACTGGGTCTATGTTTGTGGTACAGATCTTCATCGTGGGCAAAGGATAATATCCACAGGCAACGATTTGGTGATGATAGAACATGATAACAGCCGAAGCAATCTACTCAGCGCTGCTGTTCACATCCATGTTCCTTGCCGTCATGTCCATGCCCCAAGTCCTTATGGCGCTACGAGTGACCAGATCTAGGATGGATGAGCTCAGGAAGCTACGGGATGGAGACAGCCCGGAAGAAGAGGGTCAGATGGATGAGTGGTTGTCGATCAACACGCCAATGGGTTATTCGACCGCGCTGATGACCGAGATAGAGCGTCTGAACGGCATCCGTCCACTAATATTCCAGGCGGAGATATCCGGTCTCATACTTGTCTTCCTGGTACTTATCTCCGGGGTAGAGGAGGGTCTGTTGATATGGATCGTCCTATTGATCGTGATCCTCATGGGATCAGGATTGCTTGCAGGATATTGGATGGGAAGATACATCGAGAAGTACCAGTCCCTGGTCCAGAGCTGCATGGAGCATAAGGAGGAGGAGGAGAATCTGGACATTATTTACGGCTGAGGGACGCGAAGGTCCCTGGGCCGTGATCAAGGAGGCCCCCTGATATCAGATCGGGGCCCTCATCTCCCAGACCGTTCTCTGCTATCATCGTCCCAGTCAAGGAAAAGATCGCCTTGCATACGAACAGCCCGAAACTAGCATTGCGTCCATGCCCTTTCTCGGAGATGTCGATCTTGTTCGGGACCAGTACACTCACTCCATCGTCCATCAGACTTAGGACGAAGATGCTGCCATCCCTCAAGACTGGATGTCGATCTTCAATACATTATAACCGTACAAAAATGTGCATGATAGTCAACGACCCCTCCCTGACGCTTACGGGTCCGAGAAAGGTGCTTGTAACTGAGGCGCATCATCATGGACGCACGGATCGATACATTCGGCTGGTCGACCTGAAACGGATGAGCCTGAGTCGATGTTCTTCCAATCACCTGACGGCAGCCTGCTCCCCGCAGGGGCTACGTCGTGCATCCCAGAAAGTTGCCCTCCACATGCCGCGGGAAGCGTTGGATGGGATCGTTCGGATTCAGCAGTTGATTCCAAGTCAAAATGTCTTCCTTTTCAGGTTCCGAGACCGTTCCAGTTAATACTCGTGACCATTCAAGGGCATATTCATCCTATGCTCCAATTCATCCCATCCCTGCACCTATGGTGCGAAGAAGGGGCATACTTGGAAGGTTGAGATGAATATGACGGCCTCAGGATCAAAATCAGAGAAATAGTTTGAGTGGCATAGGTCGCAACATGAGGGAGTCTATATCGAGCCTGGAAAAGTACCAGCTCATACGAGACTACTGCATCACATGGAGATACATCGAAGCCTCGATGGAACACAGCATAAGAGTGGGTTGCGTACATCCGTTATCTGATCCCCGTTTTCCGGTATTGGTCGAGATCAGTCGCGATCTATTCACCCCCACCAACGATAGATCGTCCCTTGAGGTCATGTTATCGCTTCACGACGGCCTCATCTCCCTCGGATACGTGGTCGATGAGGATCGATTCGATATGCTTGTATATCATGGAGAGCACGACCTTGGATCCATAGATATGGCCATCGATACCCTGATGACCATGTTCTATGACGCCTTCGGGCCCGGACTCGAGACCACCCAGATCGATGGGCTGAGCAAGATGGTCATGAACAGGGCCGATAGTCTATCCGAAGCGGTCAGACGCCGTTGCCAGAGCACCGAGATGGCAATATCGATGGATCGCATGACCATCAGGGAACGGAATGGGGCCCAGGTCGGGTCCATCACTCACCGTATCAGCATGACCCTGGGTGCCTCTGAGATCATAGGCTATCTGGAGAGAACAGTGGACTCGGCCGGTTTCCGAACATACTTCATCCACGGGGATGATTGGAGGGTCACGTTTTCCTCACCCTCCGGAGATCCGGATGAGTTCAATGAGGTGTTGATAGGGGGTCTGAAGAAGAAATTTGGCACCCTGTTGATCCATGACTCTGAAGTCATCATCGAAGGGCTCAATAGTAAAAGCGTATGGTCTGTGAAAGTATAATGCACAGAGACCTTCCCTAGACATAATCATATATGGATGCCAGCAGTAAAGATGCTGGATGGTTGGAGATATAGTGTTGTCCATCACCGAGCTGAACAGCAAGGTGCAGGGCGTGCTGCGATCGAGCGCTGATGTCAATGACATCTGGGTAGAGGGGGAGATATCCAACCTGACAAAACATCGTTCCGGTCATTATTACCTCACTCTCAAGGACAAGGGTTCGGAAGTACGATGTACGCTGTTCCGGGGATCCAGGGCGGGCATCTCCTTCGAACCTGAGGAGAGCATGATGGTACAGGCACGCGGATCAGTGGACATCTACATTCCCCGTGGCAGCTACCAGTTCAACATCAGAGACATGCGACCTCGAGGCATTGGCGACCTATACCGGGCGTTCGAGGCACTCAAGGAGAAACTTAAGGAGGAGGGGCTGTTCGATGAAGCGCTCAAGCGACCTATCCCCTCTTATCCTCGTAGGGTGGGAGTGGTGACCTCCCCCACGGGTGCCGCGATCCGCGATGTGCTTAATGTGCTAGCAAGACGATTTCCGGTAGATGTTCTTCTATCGCCGGCATTGGTACAAGGGGAGGGGGCAAAAGACTCCATCATTCAGGCCCTGCATCTTTTGGAGAAGCGGGACGTCGATGTGATAATAATCGGTCGTGGAGGGGGTTCGATCGAGGACCTGTGGCCATTCAACGAGGAGGACGTCGCCCGCGCTATCCGATCCAGTAAGGTTCCGGCGATATCCGCCGTTGGGCATGAGACTGATTTCACAATATCAGATTTCGTGGCCGATCTGAGGGCGCCAACTCCATCGGCCGCCGCCGAGCTCGCCGTCCCAGATAGGGAAGTGGAGGGGAGAAGGCTGAACGATCTCGATCAACGGAAACGAATAGCATTGGTACGTGTCTTGGACATCAATCGTCAGGGACTGATGGCCGCAGAAAGGATGCTGACCCCGCGACGGATGATGGATCATATCGAACGCCGTCAACAGAGGATCGACGAGACATCAGCCAGGATAAGGGTTTCGGCGAGAGTCATAAGTAGATTGAAGAGAGCCAAGTTGGACACCTGCTCAAGCAGGCTGGAAGCACTCAGTCCCCTAAGGACATTGGATCGAGGATACGTGATGATGACCGACATGGGGGGTGCGCCTCTGACCTCGGTGACCTTGGTGACTCCCGGAATGAGTGTGAGGATGAGGATGAGGGATGGCCATATCGACGCCACCGTCGACAGGACATGGGGAAATGATAATGAAAAATGAGGTCGAGAATATGGTTTTCGAGGAGGCCTTTCAAGAGCTCGAAGCGATAGTGAGCAAATTGGAGTCGGGAGACCTGACCTTGGAAGAGAGCATCGAAATGTACGAAATGGCAGCATCGCTCAGGGATCGCTGCCGTGAGATCCTGGATCAGGCTGAGCGTCGAGTGGAGATGCTGGTGGTCGACGAGGGGAAGGTGGAGATCAGATCATTGGAATGATCGCCTCCGGCCAACAGGATGACTGTGGGACATACTCCTAACGCAGATGCCACCATGTGAGCGTCACCAGAACATTTCTCGCTAAGGGAACGGCGGCGAACGTGTAATATCATCGCCCCCACACCGTCGTATTATCTCAAGGTGACTCCTATGAGAAGCAACTCAGCCCCTGGTGTTGCACACCCACATCAATATCGTATCGACCCTCAGTTCCCGATTCATAGTAACAAGTTGATCCGAATATTCTAGCCTGGCTGACCTGAAATATATGAAAATATATTTATATTGCCATTGTTATTACTCTTATCATGTCATACCCAGTCGTCCAGAGGATCAAGGGCAACTACTACCTTTACGAGGCCGAGGGCGTCTGGGATCCGGAGAAGAAGAACTCCAAACAGAGAAGGAGGTACATCGGCAAGTGCGACAAGGACGGCAACCTGATCA
>JAUVWO010000056.1 GCA_030604065.1 Methanomassiliicoccales archaeon
CCCTGACAGCGATGCGACCCAAGAGCTTCTACGAGATTCCGAGGCCAAGAGCATGGGTGGAGACCTTCAGGGGGCCTATGAGGTTGCAATGGAAGCCCTGTCGTCCCTGGGCATGTCACGGGATCAATGGATCGCATACACCACTGCACGAGACCGCCTCGACGAACTCCTGGCCAGAGGACGCTCCATGGGCCTCTCTATGGAAGAAGCGGAACGACACGTACGTTTGGCCGAGGATATGCTGGGCAACAGCCCCGAGCAGACAGTGGAGGAACTGCAAGCGGCTTCATCATTGGCTGAGAAGAGACTCTCGCTCCCTGATCCCAGAATGGCAGTTAAGGTTGAATTGGACCGCCTGCTGATCGATGAGGAATGGACCCCTATGACCGTGACGATCGCCAATCGATCCGGTGTCATCATTCGGGACATGAAGTTAGAGGTGACAGGGGATGTGGAGAGCCGCGGCGATCTTGGCGTTACCGTGATGCCAGGAGGCGGTCGGACTGAGACCGTGATCGAGGTCAGGCCGATCGATACTGACTCCCGATCGGTCACGGCGAGGCTCACCTTCCGTGGCATATTCAGTGATCAGAGGGAATCGTTCGGTGGGTCCAGATTCAGGGTCGGTCCGGCCATTTGATCAAGATTGATACAAGAAAGGAAGGGGTTTTTCGGGAAAGGTCCCGGATCAATTCAGGATCGGTACGAACTTGTAACCATAGTGGATTATGCCATCAGGACCCTCATCACCCAGGCGACGCAGGGTCGCCCGCACTCGCATGCCTATATGCACGTCCTTTGGATCCACATCTATAACCTGAGCGGTTAGTTTGGCTCCCTCGTCCATCTCGATCATGGCGATAACGTACGGTTTCTGCATATCCAGCTCGGAGGGCACTTCGTGGACCACTGAATAAGTGTAAACCGAGCCTTTCCCGGCGAGCCTGAACCGCTCCATTCGCCCTACGCTCTTGCGGTGACACTTAGGGCAGAACGATCGAGGCGGGAACGACACCGATCCACAGTTACCGCAACGGGTGGCCACCAGATTATAACGCGAGGGAGCCTCCCTCCAGAACCTCGGGGCTGCCATTCAGGCCACCCCCAGGATGTTGACCACCACGGTCGCCCCGGTTCCGCCCACATTCTGGGCCAGACCCACTTCGGCCTCCACCTGGCGCCGGTCGGCCTCGCCCCTGAGCTGGTGCACCAACTCCACGATCTGGGCCACGCCGGTAGCCCCTACGGGATCGCCGCGGGCCTTTAGACCACCAGAGGTGTTGATCGCCACGTTACCACCTATGGCGGTCTGCCCATCGACAGTGGCCTTACCTCCAGTACCTCTGTCGAAGAAACCAAGGTCCTCAATGGCAATGATCTCGGATATGGAAAAGTTGTCGTGAACCTCGGCCACCTGCACCTGTTGCGGCCCGATGCCTGCCATCTCATAGGCGCGCCTGGCGGCCACCCTGGTGCCGGCAAAGGTGCATATGTCATTGCGATGATGGAGGGCCAGAGTATCACTGGCCTGGGAGGACGCCAGCACCTTGACCGGTGTGTCGGTGAATTCCCTAGCCCGCTCAAGTGAACACAGCACCACCGCAGCGGAGCCGTCAGAGTTAGGCGAACAGTCGAACATGCCCAGCGGGTCAGCGACCTTGGGGGCGTTGAGCACCGTATCCATGGTGATCTCACGGCGGAACTGGGCCTTGGGGTTCATTGCTCCATGGCGATGGTTCTTGACCGCGACCGCCGCCAGCTCCTCCCTGACCGCCTCGAAATCGTACATGTACCGCTTGGCGATCATAGCATGCAACGAGGCGAAGGTTGCCCCAAGGGTCACCTCCCACTCCTGGTCCGCCGCCGTCGCTTGGATCGAATTGCTCTGCACGTCCCCGACGTCGGTCATCTTCTCGGCGCCACCGACAACCACGATATCATGCAGCCCACTGGCCACCGCTAGGAAGCCCTGTCTGAAAGCCAGACCCCCGGACGCGCCGGCGGCCTCCACCCTAGTTGCGGGGATATGAGCGCTAGCCATGCCGGAGTAGTCAGCAATCAGCGCGCCGATATGTTCCTGGTCTATGAATCGACCTGCGGACATGTTGCCCACATACAGCGCATCGATATCATCCCCGGCGATACCTGCATCCATAATGGCCTGCATCCCGGCCTCGATCCCGATTGCTCTGAAGGATTCGTCCCACATCTCCCCAAAACGGGTCACGCCCACATTTATGACTGCAACATCCCTCATATGCTGACCTCCTTCATGAGTATCTTGCCCCTGAATTTAGCGTAGGTCGCATAGTCGATCTCCTTGGTCCTCTCCATCAGATCCCTGACCTTGGGAGCCGCGTCCCGATCGAACGAATCCATGGCGTCGGTGACGGTGATATCGAACCCATCACTGCCAGCCCCGGAACCATAAGCGATCACGAATATCCGGTCACCGGGCTTGGCGATGTCCAGCACCGCAGCCAACCCCAGCGGCACCGCGCCGCTGTAGGTGTTCCCGATGAACGGTGTCAACAGACCGGTCTCCACCTGCCCATTGGAGAACCCGAGCATCTTGGCCATCCTGGTGGGAAACTTGCCATTGGGCTGATGGAACACCGCGTGGTCATAGTCCTCCGGAATGGTGCCCATGGCCTCCATTAGCATGTTAGCGCAAGAGGTCACATGCTTGAAGTAGGCTGGTCCGCCAGTGAACCGACCGCCATGAGAAGGATAGGAACGGCCCTCACGCCGCCAGAAATCAGGGGTATCGGTGGTGAACGACATCGTCCGGTTGATGGTGGCGATGATGTCCTCGGTACCGATCAGGTACGCCGCCCCTCCAGCGGAGGCGGAATACTCCAACGGGTCACCAGGAGCTCCCTGCGATGTGTCAGCACCTATTGCAACACCGTAACGAGCCAATCCAGCCCCTACCATGCCCATGCAGACCTGTATGGCAGCGGTGCCCGCCTTGCAGGCGAACTCGAAATCGGCAACGGTCAGATCAGGCACGGCCTCTATGGCCGCAGCGACGATGGTACCAGTGGGCTTCACCGCGTACGGGTGCGATTCAGACCCCACATACAATGCGTTGATACACTCTGGGTCGATGGGCTTCCTGAGAAGCATGTTACGCGCCGCTTCCACTGATATGGTGACCACGTCCTCATCCGGCGCCGGCACCGACTTCTGGGTGATGTAGAGCCCTCGACCCATGGCATCCCCGTCGGCACCCCATACCTTACCGATCTCCTGGGGCCTTATACGGTAACGCGGCACGTATGCCCCATAGCTGACTATTCCCACATCCATCTATTCATCTCTCCTTCAACCTGGTGATAATCTCGTTCATGTCCATGGCAGTGGTGACCAGGATTACTTCCTCCAGCAGGGCCAACCTCACCGCCAGCGGGTCCACCTTCCCCGGCCGGTGGTAGACGACCATGGCCGGCTTGAGCGGATGGGCCCTTATCGCGATCATTGGTGAGCGCCCATAATGCACATCGGTGAATATGAACGCACGTTCGCTGCTCCAACCATATATCTGCAGATAGTCAATAGAGCTCAGAGAGGTTATGGTCTTCAGCGAATCCAGTGCGGTGAATCCATGGATATCTCGCTCCATGGACAGGTTCGATGTGCGGTTGCGGCCTTCTATGATCTCTATGAACTCCTCCGCAGGCACCGCCTTCTTGAACTCCCGCATGGAGATTATACACTCCGCCCGTTTGCCGATGTCATACTTCCGCAGGGTGGGCGATCCTTTCTCAGTGTCCAGCGCGATCATCCCGTCCACTATGCGTCTCACGATGACGATCCCGGGTGAGCGGCGACGTCCGGACTCATAGTCGGATATCACGGAGGGGGAAACGCCGAGGTGCCGGGCCAACTGCAGCTGGGAGACACAGAACTCCTCGCGCCACTTGCGTATGGTTCTCCCCGGCTCCTCGGACAAGGCGATCTCGCCAGCCATCTTCTCCCTGAGCTGGTCCTGCATAGACCTGCGTACTATGCATCCATATAAAAATTTGTCGTATCCCGGTTTCGACAGATTACGAATACTAGGGCCTCGATCAGCATGCCTGGCTCCACCCCAGCATACGATTATATAGAACGAGAATGAATATTTCCATCGATACTCATGAGCGAACACGAGAAGGCCAAGAAAGCGGTAGAGGAACTCGGCGAGAAGATGGGCGGCTACGTGCCATCGACCCTTATTCACATCAAGGATCACAAACCCTCCCTGGCGGTGCTCATCAAGGACATGGATAGGATCATGGTAGAGGACGGCGCATTGGACAGGAAGACCAAAAGGCTGATCGCCCTAGCCTGCGTGTCAGTGCGCATGTGCGATGATTGCGTCTACGCTCAGGCCAAGGTAGCCAAGAACTATGGTGCCAGCAAGGAGGAGATCCTTGAGGCGCTGAATGTGGCCGTACTCACCGGTGGGATGCCGGTCTGGAGCAATGCCAAGAAGGGCATAACCAGCCTGTTCGACGAATGGGATTGAGCAAAAGGCGATCCGATGGCCCTCCACCGAGTGCCGCGGACAACGTTTAATAAACCCGGCGACGATGGCTGGCACATGATAGGCACGGATCCATTGGGTGCCAAGACCGTCCTGGAGACGGCATCTGGACAATTCACCTATTTCAGGCTGGGCCGCCTAGAGGAGATGGGATACGACCTCCGCCGACTGCCTTACTCCATCAAGGTGCTGTTAGAGGCGTTGTTGAGACAGGCCGATAACAAGGTCGTGACCGAGGAGCACGTGTTGGCGGTGGCCGGGTGGTCCACGGACACCGTGGGCAGAGACGTACCTTTCATACCGGCCCGGGTGATCCTGCAGGACTTCACAGGCGTGCCTGCAGTGGTGGACCTGGCAGCCATGCGGACCTCGATGGCCGCTCGCGGAGGAGACCCGTCCAAGGTCAACCCGATCATACCTGCCGACTTGGTCATCGACCATTCAGTGCAGGTCGATGCTGCCGGGACATGCCTTGCCCGGGGCCGTAACGAGGCCTTGGAGATGGAGCGTAACCGGGAGCGGTACCAACTGCTCAAATGGGCCCAGCAGGCGTTCGACAACCTCAGGGTGATCCCGCCAGGAAACGGCATCATCCACCAGGTCAACCTGGAGCACCTGGCACCGTTGGTCCACGATCGCGAGGTGGACGGCATCAGGGTCGCATTCCCCGACTCGGTGTTCGGCACCGACTCGCACACCACCCAGATAAACGGGCTCGGGGTCCTTGGATGGGGCGTGGGCGGCATCGAGGCCGAGGCAGTGATGTTGGGACAGCCATACTATATGCCCATTCCAGAGGTCATAGGGATGCGTCTCACCGGGACGCTGGGTGAAGGGATCACCGCCACAGATCTAGTGCTTACGGTGGTGGAGATGCTACGGAAGCACGGAGTGGTGGGCAAATTCGTAGAGTTCTTCGGTCCCGGGCTAGAGGGGCTGGACCTGCCTGACCGCGCCACCCTGGCCAACATGGGTCCGGAGTATGGGGCGACCACCGGCTTCTTCCCCGTCGATCGGCGCACCATCGAGTACCTCCGGCTCACCGGGCGCGGCGACCGGGCCGAGCTGGTAGAGTCATACTGCAAGGCCCAGGGACTATGGTACGACCATGAGCCCGAATATACCAACGTCCTGGAGCTGGACCTGGGCTTGGTGGTGCCCTCCCTGGCTGGCCACAAACGGCCCCAGGACCGCATCCCGCTGTCAGGGATGCGGGAGGCATTCAATGCCCTGGTGGGCGAGGACCGTCACTCCAGTGGTCAACTGTGCGATGGATCGGTGGTCATCGCCTCCATCACCTCATGCACCAACACATCCAACCCCATGGTGATGGTGGCCGCTGGCCTGCTGGCCAAGAAGGCGGTGGAGCGCGGGCTGCGGCCAGCCAGTTGGGTGAAGACCTCACTCTCCCCCGGATCTCGAGTGGTCACCGACTACTTGGACGCCGCTGGCCTCACCCCATATCTAGAGGCCATGGGCTTCCACCTCACCGGCTACGGCTGTATGACCTGCATCGGCAACAGCGGTCCGCTGCGGCCAGAGATAGCCAAGACAGTGCTGGAAAAGGATCTGACCGTGGCCGCGGTCGTCTCCGCGAATCGCAACTTCGAAGGACGGGTGCACGCACTGGTGAAGGCCAACTACCTGGCCTCGCCACCGCTGGTGGTGGCGTTCGCCATTGCCGGAAGGGTGGACGTGGACCTCGACCGCGAACCGCTGGGATGCGATCCCGACGGAGGACCTGTGTATCTCCACGACATCTGGCCATCCAACGCCGAGATCGAAGAGCTGGTACGGAGGACGGTAAAGGGTAACATGTTCTCAAGCCGCTATGCCGACGTGTTCTCCGGCTCCGAACTTTGGGAGGCCATAAAGGCTCCCGTGGGTGAGCTGTTCCAGTGGGATGATGGGTCCACCTACATCCGCGAGCCTCCGTTCTTTGAGGACTTGGAATTAAGAGACCATGTGCCCGATATCATGGGTGCTAGAGCGTTGGCGGTGCTGGGTAATAGTATCACCACCGATCATATCTCCCCGGCCGGATCGATCCCGGAGGATGGTCCCGCAGGTCGTTATCTCACCTCGAAAGGAGTGGATAGGGCAGACTTCAACTCGTTTGGCTCCCGCCGTGGGAATCATGAGGTCATGATGCGGGGCGCGTTCGCCAACATACGGCTCCGCAACGCTCTGTCCGACCGTGAGGGGGGCTGGTCTCGCTACCTGCCCGCAAAAGAGGATGTGCCTTTGTTCGAGGCATCTCAACTCTACGTCGACGATGGCGTGCCGCTGGTGGTGCTGGCGGGGAGAGAGTACGGCACTGGCAGCTCCCGTGACTGGGCGGCCAAGGGCCCATATCTACTGGGTGTGAAAGCGGTCATCGCCGAGAGCTTCGAGCGCATTCATCGCTCCAACCTGATCGGCATGGGCGTGGTCCCGCTGCAGTTCCGGAACGGGGAGTCAGCGATCTCGCTTGGACTTGAAGGTACCGAATCCTACGACATTCATCTAGAAGGCCTAGAGCCAAGATCCAATGTCAGGATCGTCGCCCGAAAGGGTGACGCGATGACAGAATTCGAGGTGATCGCCCGCATCGATGCGCCCATCGAGATGGAATACCTGTACAACGGGGGCATACTCAGGACCGTCCTGCTCAATATGTTGGGGAATGAGGACATATAGACTCCTAAAATGGCAAGAGGGCCAGACATAGAATGTGTCATTCGACCATGGGCAGATAGGCGGCCATCCAACCTTGATGGCCCACCACGACATGATAGGATCCGAGTCAGTGACCGATTCTAAGAATGACGGAGGGCGTCATTTAACATAGACGGGCTGGTCGAACTGCTGAGAGGAGATGGACCATACCACTCAGATAGGTGGCCAAGCTGGCCCAAGCGGTGCTGATGACCATCATCGCTTCCCGAACAAATTGGTTCTGGGAGCGATTATTCAATGGCTATGAATATATACCGATGACCAGGTGGCTAGACGGGCAACGGACGCACCGGATCGGTTTTTGCCGGGCGCATGGTGTCGATCCCGTGACCATATATGAGGAGGAGCATGTTCGGCGAGCAGTTGTGGGTGGATAGGGAAAGAAGGGATCGTTTCGTGTTCGGTACATTCCTGCTCATGTTAATTGGGGCAGCATGTATCGCCATCACTGGAGTGGCCTTGACCGGGAAGTTCTCGATCTACTTGGCGCTGCTGTCTTTCTTCAGCTATATCATGCTCATAATGTTCATCGAGGGGTTGGTGTGCCTTCCCAGCCATTGGCATCGCGGGGTGTTGCCCAACCGATTCATCATCGCCCTATTAGTTGTGGCGGTGCTGCTGCTCACCGCATTCCTGCTATCATTTCCGACCTATATCGATCACCTGATACCAATAGAACTACGGCCATATGTGGACCACATTGGATTTGCCTATCTGGCCATAATGATGGTCATAGGATACTTCATGGTGTGCGGGTTCGGGGTCATGGGCATCCTGGGCAGCATGATGCGCATACTGCTGCTGCCATTGCTGATGAAGGTGGAAACGCTGTCGCTGGATGGGGGCGACGATGTCGTGGGCCGGGCGACGGCCTACCTGCTGTACATCCCCAAAGTGATCGACCCGTCGGACGTGGAGGTCGACCTGCCGGACATGGATGCTTCATTCCCGATGGAGGATATGGCCCGCTCCATCGCATGGGACATGGGGCTCGCCTGCGTGATCGGCATATACTTCGCTTTCAACCCGTTCATATTGGAGAACCTGACCGCATCCCAAGCGTTGGGAATGGCTGTGAGCGCAGCGTTGTGCGTTCCACTCTTCATCGTTCCCTGGGCGGTCCTGGATCGAATGAACGCCCGCATCGTGGGCCCGTTCCGCGACCATATGCTCGGTGACGGACTGCGCAGACGGGTGCTGGGTATAGTGATCGCCAGCGGTACCCTGCTGGCCTTCCTGCGCATTTCATTCCAGGAAATGAGTCTGGATCAGATCGTGATCACATACTCCAGTTACGTGATGGTCAACGCGATCATCGCGATCATCTTCATGTTCATCTTCCACAACTACTTCGAACGGGACATTGCTAGGGACGTGAGCATGCTATTCATCATCGATGACGAGAAGGATTTCGAGCTGTGAACGATTCTTTAATCTTGACCAGCCGCCATAATCGATGACGATGGGCGTTGCCAAACTTATCTGAGACCCCATGCCTATGGTCACGTGGGATGGGCATGGCAATGCAAGTTATGGCCGTCTATCGAGCCCGGGGTTCGATGAGTCCCACTATCTGATCTGAGATATGCCGCTGTGAGTAACCGACCAGGGTCTGGGGGGACCTTCTGGAGGGCAAACCCTTAAAATACTGGTTCATGTTACCATCGGTACCCCGTGGGGCCGTGGGGTAACTTGGTTCATCCTCGTAGCTTCGGGGGTTATGGATTCCGGTTCAAATCCGGGCGGCCCCACCATTCTTTCAACCAATGCTTCGAATCAAGTTGCAATACCAAGCCATTCAGCCTTAAGTATGCACCTAATTAGAATTTAGAATGCAACATATTCCAAAGTTGGGGAAGTCTGCGCAATACACTAGAATGATATGTTGGCCCGATGCCTGTCCTCTGGGCACCGGGCCGTGTTCCACTTACATCTCCCGCTTGCGGAAACCTAGCCAGGAACCGATCAGTCCCACCACGGCATAACCAAACATGACCCCAATGGCGGTCACTTGATCGGGTATGAACGATGACACCGCCATCGGCCCCTTAGCCTCGGAGGCTATTACAGAGGTCGGGTACGGATCCTCGATCGAATGTCCAATGGCATCGGAGGCGTTGGACAGCATGAACCATGGGTCTATGTCGGCCATTGATATGAGAGACGTGATCATGGGCATCACCATCAGGAACACCAGCACCGTCAGGATGATGGCCCCAGTGCTGGTCTTCATCAGCGAGCTGAACATGGTGGCCACGGCCGCGACCGCCATTGCGTATAATATGGCGAACCCGAGCGAGACCCCTATCAGAGACGGCACCCCGCCGGTGATCCCAAAGGACAGCAGAGAGACCACACCATAGTAAATACACAGAGCGACAACCATGAGCACCATGGTTGCCAGGAACTTGCCAGCAAGGTATATGGTCCGCTTCACCGGTTGTGGGAACATAAGCAGTCCGGTGCCC
>JAUVWO010000020.1 GCA_030604065.1 Methanomassiliicoccales archaeon
GGTCCATATCTCAAGCAGGTCCGCGCCCACCGCATGGGCCACCACAGCGGCGGAGTAGTCGGATCCTCCACGACCAAAGGTCAGAGGACGCCCTTCACGATCCACACCATAGAAACCGGTCAGTACCGGTACCACGCCACGATCGATCAGCGGCAGCAGGCTGGCCTTGAGATTCTTGCTGGTCTCATCCAGCTCCGCCGATCCATATCGAGGCGGCCCCTCGGCCACGATACCCGCATCCTCGGAACACATGCAAACTGCCGGCTGGCCTCGGTCACTTAGGATATGGGCCATGTTCAGCGCCGACAATCGCTCCCCGTAGCTGGATATGGCATCGTGGATATAGGGGCGATCGACCACGTCATTACGACCATCCAACAATTGCTTCAACGGGCCAAGCAGTCCGTCGAACTCCTCGGTGTAAACGGCAAATGTGTCCGTCGACATCAGCTGTCCTACAGCATCGAGATGCCGCTGTCGCAACTCGTTGAGCGCCCGCTCCACGTCGGCGCTGTCGTCATCAATGAGGTCGATGAGCCTGTTGGTGACGCCGGACATCGCCGACACTACCACAACCTTGCCATTGGACGCGGAACGGATTATATCCGCAGTCTGTGACATGGCCTTGACGCTGCCAACGCTGGTGCCTCCGAACTTCATGACCGTGATCATAGCCCAAGCACCTCTTCCATGCCATGCACACTACCATCACGCCTGCTGTCCACCCAGCGAATGGCCTCAATGCAACCCTCGGCGAACGCCTCGCGATCAATGGCCCGGTGGGTCAGCTCCAGCACCTCCTTGCGGCCGGCGAACAGCACAGTATGGTCACCGATCACGTCACCGGCACGCACCGCATGCACTCCTATCTCCCTCCCCCTTGGGCCGATGCTCCCCTCTCGACCATGCACCACCTCATCTCTGGAAGCAGCAGATGACAGTATCTCCACCGCCCTTTTGGCTGTACCGGATGGAGCATCGCGCTTGCGATTGTGGTGAGTCTCGATCACCTCGATGTCGTAGTCGGGCATCACCCGGGCCAGGAACTCACATGCCTTCCAGAAAACGTTCACCCCTATAGAGAAATTAGGGGTCAGGACCGCGGAGCGCCCACCATCAGCCAGCGAACGCTCCAGTTGGACCATCACATCATCTGGAATGGCGGTGGTGCCGATGACCATGTTGACTCCATGCACCCGCCCAAGATTCTCGGACGCCGCTTGAGCCGATGTCAGATCCACATAAACGTCTGTATCTTCAAGCAACATCTCCAGGGTCTCCGGTCCAGTGACCTCGATCCCGTGTATACGCTCGCCCATACTGGCGCTGGAAACCGATGCTATCGCACCACGCAGCTCCATGTCCCCACTCTCCGCAACCAAACGGCACACCAATGAACCCAGCCTGCCGGTGGCGCCTGCCACAATAACCTTGATCATCGTCTCACCTCACAACAGCGAGAGTGACTCCAATACGGCCCGTAGCCGCGCCTCGCTCTCCGGCAGCAGCTCGCATAGCGGCGGGCGCAATGCTCCTGAGGGCAGGCCCATCATGCCCAATGCAGTCTTGGCCGGTATGGGGTTGGTCTCTATGAACAGAACATCGAACAGCGGCAAAAGCCTGAAGTGCAACTCCCTAGCGGTGGCCATGTCCCCGCGCATCGATGCGTGCACCATCTCCGACATGATGTCGGGCATGATGTTCGAGGTCACCGATATGACCCCATCAGCGCCCAGCCCCATCAAAGAGTACGTAAGCCAGTCCTCACCGGAGATCACACTGAATCCTCCAGGCCTGCCCTGCAGGACCTTCATCACCTGGCCCAGGTCGCCGGAGGCCTCCTTGATGCCATCAACACCAGGTATGGCTGCCAGCTTCAGGGTGGTCTCTGCCTGGATGTTGATGCCGGTGCGTCCAGGGACGTTGTAAACGATTATGGGAACATCAACCGCCTCGGCGATCGCACTATAATGATTTACTATGCCCCTCTGAGTGGGTTTATTGTAGTACGGAGTTATGGAAAGAAGATAGTCCGCACCAAGATCCTCCGCCCCCTTGGACAGGTGGACGGCCTCCTGGGTCGAGTTACTTCCAGCACCGGCGATGACCTTGGCCCGTTTCACCTGATCCAACACTATGCCGATGACCTTCAAGTGCTCCTCATGGGACAATGTCGCAGACTCCCCAGTGGTACCGCAGGGCACTACGGCATCGATGCCTTTTTCCTCCTGCCGGGAGACCAGTAGCCTCAGTCCCTCCTCGTCTATGCTGCCGTCCCTATGGAACGGCGTGATAAGCGCCGTTGCGCATCCTGAGAACATTCACTCATCCCCGAAATGCTCCTTGAGTATGAGCCTGGTCTTGGTAGATACCACGTTGTCATACCGTCTCACCTGCTCAATTATCTCGTTGAGCTGGGGAGATGACTCCACGTCGATTATCGCCACCACGTCCTGGTCGCCTGTCACCTCGAAGACCTCGTTGACACCATCGTACTTGGCCACTTCGGTGGCAATGTCCGCCGTATTGACGTTGATATCTGTCCTGATCTCCAGCAGGGCCTTGACGTTCTTGCTGCTGGTCTTTATGGTGAAGCCTTTGATCACCCCGTCTTCGACCAGCTTGCGTACCCTGGACCTCACCGTTCCTTCAGACACCTTCAACTGGTTTGCGATGTCGACGAACGGTCTCCTAGAGTCCTTCTTCAATATCTCAATGATCCTCTCGTCCAAATGATCGATCACGTAAACCCCTCACAATCAGGTACAGTGCCCTTTGTAATTCCTAATTGATAATGCAATCCATATTTAAAATATTGTGAATATTCCCATCTTAATCAATGAAATCAGCAGATTTACCACCATATTATTGCAATATTCTCTCTATCAGGCCACGGAATCCGCATCCTGCCTACCTCGAAATTCGTCCCGAAGGCGACCGGCTAGGATGTGAGCTCGACGCACCGGCTCCGGAACCCGAACGTGCCTGGTTCCGCGGCACAGCCGCTCGGCCTGTTCCAGTGTGGTGCGGTGACCCACTGACACGTAAACCGGCCTGCCGTCGCCGACGATCCGACCCAGCACGGTACCGTCAACCAGCACGTTCCCGTCATCCAGGCTGCCACACAGCAAACTCTTGGCCACCCCAATGCTAGGGACGTCCATCTCCACCCCCAGCTGGCAAGCGATGCCAGCCCGCCTGGGATGCAGCCGACCATTACCATCCACCATGTGCATCACCTCCGGGCCCTGCACCAATCGGGCCATGACAGGCAGTTCACGGTATGATAGATAGGTAGGCACATAGGAAAATCGTACATTCATCTCCACTGTCCGCTCCTCGAACACCTCGCCAGATAGATCGGTCACCACCGCAGCCCCGAATGCCCGGTCCCCCTCGTAAGCCACGTCGATGCCAGCTATGGCCTCCACCCGAGTCTCGGTCTCGATCACACTTGAGGCCACCTGGTCCTGCCTATGAGCTAATGATTCCAGCACCGGTTCGGCCACGAAATCGGTGAAACGGTACTTGGCGAATTCCATAACCTGACCATTACCCACAGGTACGCCCTCCGCCATGAGCATGGACGCCTGCACCTCGGTGCCTCGGCCGCTGCCATGATACCATCCCACCCGTCCGTCGGTGTACACCACTCGATGACAGGGCACTGGGAACGGCCGATCCAGGTCAGCCGCCATGATCTTGCCCACTGCCCTCGATGCCCGTACATCACCCAAGGCCCGAGCGATGTCGCCGTAGGTGGACACCATGCCCTTAGGAATCTGGGTGGCAATGGCAAATATCATGTAACGGAGGTCGGGCACCTCGATGCGGGCTTCCATGGATATGAAAACGATACCGGCATATTTCAACCTGACATTAAGACCAGTACCAAATGCTTTTAACCGTCCAAACGATTCAACGACGTATGGAACTGGTGTCGCTGGTCACGATGATGTTCTCGTTCTCGGTGCTGTTCCTGGCATCGGTCTCCGACTGGCGCACCCGAGAGGCTCCAGACCGGCACTGGATCATACTAGGCACCTTCGGACTGATCGTTCTTGCCTGGCATATGGTGGATAACGCCCCCGACCTATCCTACTGGCTATTCCTGCCACCGACGGCAGCCTTGTTCTATGACATATTCTGGGATAGGCCAGGAGTATTCGAGGGGGGGATCCACCTGCCCTCGCTTATCATGTACATCTCCTCTCTGGGAGCGTATGCGGTGTTGCTCTACCTCCATTGGGGTCAAGCCTACCTGTGGGAGCTCATGGTGGTGCCAATCATGTTCCTGGTCTTTGTGGTGATGTACCAACTGGACATCGTCAAGGGCGGTGCCGATGCTAAGGCGCTCATTGCGCTGGCCATCGTGTTCCCCGCCTATCCAATGATCGGAAGGCTGCCACTAGTGACCGTGCCTACGGAGCAGGCCATGCTACTGTTCCCGTTCTCCCTGCTAGTGCTGTTCAACGCCGCCCTGATGATAATGGTGCTTCCGCTTGTATTCCTATCCATCAACATTAAGAACAGTGACCTATCCTTCCCCCAGATGCTGTTCGGGTATCGAATGGACGTGGACCATGCTCGGAGCAGACACTTCTGGCCTATGGAGTCGGTCAAAGATGGTCGGGTGACCCTGAGCATATACCCACAGGGCGATGGAAAAGAGGATCCTTACGCTGATCTTGTGGCTCTCGGCCGCAACCGGGTGTGGGTGACCCCCAAGATCCCGTTCCTGATCCCCATGACCTTATCGGTGCTGTTCTCGGCCATCGTGGGTAACCTACTGTTCATACCCCTATGATCATAGGACACTCAGACCCCAGAGGGCATTCGTCACATCTAGGATTGCGACGGCACGGACCTTTGGCCAGCTCCACCGTGCCAGCATATAGCTCTCGATAGAAGATGGTCTCGCCGGGGCGACATCCCTCCACGAACTGCTGGATGGCCTCATAGTCCCTGGATAGATACACGCCGGTCCTCCAGAGAACCCTGGATGTGTAGGCAGCGGCCACGAATTTTGGCCTCCCGGCACCGAACAGCAAGATGGAATCTGCGGTCTCCGGACCAACGCCGTTCAGCGCCAGCAACCGTTGCCTGACCTCATCGAGGTCGCCCTTGAGCATGGCCTCAGGATCGCCATCATACATATCGACCAGATACCGAGCCATCGATACCAGCCGCTCCGACTTGGTCCTCATGAACCCCACGGCCTTCAACATTGGGGTCAACTCAGCAGGGGCGGTGGCGGCAAGTGTCTTCGGGGCCAGCAGTCCGGCATCGGACATTCGGGCCATGGCCACTATCACCCTCTCCCAGCTCGCTTGCTGGGTGAGCATGGCCCCTACCATGACCTCAAAAGTGTCAGTGGTGGGCCACCATCCTTCTAGGTCATAGGCGGAGATGAGCAGCCGATGCAATCGTTCCAACCTCACAAACCCACCAGTCTGAGGTCGTGTCCGCAACGGCGGCAACGACCCTCGGACACACCGGTGATCGTCACCCGGTATCCCCGACGCTCCAAGGCCACCGCCCCGCAGGACGGGCATACGGTATCATTCCCCACAAGCACGTTGCCCAGGTAGACGAACTCCATGCCACTGTCCCGTGCCAGATCACGAGCCATCTCCAATGTGGACAGGGGGGTTGGGGGCACGTCCATCATCAGATGGTCCGGATGGAAGCGGCTGAAGTGCACCGGCATACCCCGATCTATCGATGCCGCCCAATCACAGAAATCAGATATCTCGTCTCGCCCGTCGTTATGGGTTGGTATCAATAGGTAGGTTATCTCCAAGTGCAGACCGTTTCGGTGCGCCCGTTCCACAGTGTCCAACACCGGTTGCAGCCGGGCGCCGCAGATATCACGATAGAAATTATCGGTGAATCCTTTCACATCCACGTTCATGGCATCGGTGCATTCGCACACCTCATCCAGGGCCTCGGGCTGTATGTAGCCATTGGTGACCCATACAGAGAACAGGCCCTGCTCCCGCGCCAGCCGGGACGTGTCTACAACGAACTCCTGCCACAGGGTCGGCTCATTGTACGTCCATGCTATTCCGGCGCTGCCCTTCCTCAGGCAGCTTTGCACTACATCCTTCGGTGTCAGCGTCTCCAACCTGGGCATATCTAGGCCTGCAGTGCTGATGAGCCAGTTCTGGCAATGACGGCAGGACATGTTGCAACCCACGCTGCCTAACGACAACACTTCGGTGGCCGGGTGGAAAGGATAAAGCGGCTTCTTCTCGATCGGGTCCAAGTGAACCGCCGAGACCAGACCGTAGCTTGACGCTATCAGTTCCCCTGCGCGGTTGGATCTCACCCCGCAACGACCTCTATGTCCCTCGACGATGCGACAGGCATGAGAGCATAGATCGCAGCGCAACGCCTCCTTGGAAACATGCCAATGCCTTGCTGTCTTACCGGAAATGCTCCCACCCCCTATCATCCAGAGGACGCCCGTCAACAGTGACTCCAGGCGTCGACACCACCTCACCGATAACGGTGGCTCCGATGACATCGAGCAGGTCGCTGCATTCCGGCGGCAAGGTGAAAGTGAGCTGGTAGTCCCCACCGAAGTGCATGGCCATCTCCAGAGACGGCGTCCCGATGGCCAAGGACAGCTCATTCACCAAAGAATGCACAGGCAGTTGGTGGGAATGGACCACTATGCCCTCTCCGGGCGGGCGTAGACGATGGAGGCAGACGGCCAGTCCATCCGAGGTGTCCATGCAAGCGCTGGCCACATCACGGATCTGGATGCCTTCCCTGACCCGGGGCCAGGGGCGGAACAACGCCTGGTCCCCCTCGTCGAAGGGCGTCCCCATCTCCCTAGCATGGAAGCCAGCGGCAGCCAGTCCCAGCTCACCAGTGTCCGCAACCAGATCACCTCTCATAGCTCCAGTGCGGGTCAATGGTGGACCTTCCAATGAACCTAAGGCGGTACCACACACCAATAGCTCGGCCCCAGCCTTGGTGTCGCCACCTATCAGTTCCACATCGAACTCTCGGCAACACTCCAAGACCCCGGACATGACCGCGGACAGTTCATCCATACCTGTCTCCGGGGGAGCGATCATACAAGTGAGCAGCCCCTCGGGCCTGGCGCCCATGGCGGCTATGTCACTGAAGTTGACCGCTGCCGCCATCCAACCCAGGTCTGAAAGCCCCATGCCCGCTGGCGCGTGGCCGGACATGCTCACCACATCGGTGCAAGCCACCACATGACCTTTCCATTCCAGGACGGCTGCGTCATCACCCGGGCCCACCAATGCCCGACTGCGCTGCCCCTCTAGCAATCTCTCGATCACCGCCCGCTCGCCCAGGTCCCTCAGGCGTTCCATGGTTCAGTCTAGGTAGAGATAGTGGATAAAACATTTGCCTCAAAGTCGTTTCTCGTACCATATCATGGAGTAATAGGAAGCCACGCCATCTGTGTGCATGATAGTCATGACCCTTCAACGCATTCCGCAACTGGTACGGCCATAACCATTTAAATCAACCCCTCTTATTAAGGGAAGAGGCCCATGAAAGTGGACATCAAGTATGGTAAAGATGGGGTCCAATCGTTGGAAGTGCCAGACGAACGTTTTGCCGGTCTGATCCATCCGAACGAGGTGATGTCCCGCGGGGCGGAGATCGAAATCAAGGATGCTTTGAGATCGCCGCTGGGATCCGAGCCCATCGAGGATTTCCTCAAGGGATGTGAGGACGTGGTGTTCATAGTCAACGACGGAACCCGACCGACGCCGACCATGAAGGTACTCGAGGTCATGTCAGCCTCCCTGGACCTGACCCGCTTCAGATATCTCATCGCCACCGGGGCTCATCGAGCCCCCACCGACGAGGAGTATCGTTTCATATTTGGAGACCTTTACGATCAGCTGCGAGAGAACATATTCGTCCATGACTCCCGGGAAGATGAGATGATACTGCTGGGGACGTCAAAGAACGGGACAGATATGTGGATCAATCGCATGGCAGTGGAGGCGGACCGGCTGGTGATCATCACCAGCGTTGAGCCCCACTACTTCGCAGGGTACACAGGCGGCAGGAAATCGTTCCTGCCCGGAGTGGCCGCTTTCAAGACCATTGAACAGAACCATAAGCTGGCCATGCGCCCCGAGGCGCAGGCGCTGGTCCTAGATGGCAATCCGGTACATGAGGATATGATTGATGCCCTGGATGTGATCAAGGGGAAGCGTATGTTCTCCATCCAGACGGTGCTGGACCGACATCAGGAGATCTACCGAGCAGCCGCGGGGGAACTGCACCAGGCATTCTACCAGGCAGTGGAGTGGGCTGATCAGGTGTTCTCGGTCGCCGTCCCATCCAAAGAGGATGTGGTAGTCACCGTGGCACCATATCCGATGGACGTGGACCTATACCAGTCGCAGAAGGCGCTGGACAACGGGAAATGGGCCCTGAATGAAGGGGGCACCATCATCATGGTGTCCAAATGCCGCGAGGGCGTGGGCCACGCCACCTTCCTGGATCAGCTATCCAGCTCCGAGGATCCCATCAAGGTAATGGAGAACCTGGATCAGGAGTATCAATTAGGATACCACAAAGCGGCCAAGATAGCCGAGATCGCCACCTGGGCCGATATCTGGGCTGTTACCGGACTCGAACCTGGATTGCTCCGCAAGGCTAATATAAAGCCCTATAGGAATGTGCAGATGGCCCTGGACGATGCGCTGGCGGGGCACCCTGATGGAAGGGTGCTGTTCCTGATGGACGGCAGCATCACCATACCAAGGATTGATTGAGATGAACGGCGGCATCGAGGCAAAGAACCTGAGTCTGGTGCAAAGGAGCATGATGAAATGCACCTTCTGCGGATTCTGCAAGAGCGTGTGCCCAACCTTCGAGCAGGTGGGCTGGGACCCTGCGGTGGCCAGAGGCAGGATCATACTGTCCTACGGGCTGCTGCACGGCGACATCCCTGCCGATGACTCGGTGATAGAGACCCTGTACCAGTGTACCACATGCAAGGACTGTGAACGTCGCTGCCCGTCCAACATCAATGTGGTCGATATCGTGGAGCTGGCCCGTAAGGACCTGGTAGCCAGCGGGCACATGCTTCCCCGCCACCGCAAAGTGGTCGATCGGATCATGGAAGGGGGCAACCCCTACGGAGAGTCACGCGGTGTCCCAGAGGTCTTGGAGCGAGAGCCCAGGCCATCCCGATTGGGCTACTTCGTGGGCTGCACCGCCGCCTACCGTAACCCGTCCACCGCCCGGGCCACAGTGTCCATACTGGATAAGCTGGGCGAGGACTTCACTATAGTGAACGAAAACTGCTGTGGCTCAGTGCTCCAGCGTATAGGGTGCAACGATGACGACGTCCGCGGCCTGATGCAATCTAACATCGACGCAATCATGGCCCAGGGGGTCAAAGAGGTACTGTTCTCCTGCGCTGGCTGCTACCGCATGTTCAAGGAGGAATACCCCCGATTCGTGGACGTTCCCTTCGAGGTCAGACACGTATCCGAATACTTGGCCGAACGCGGCCTGAAGCTGAATGCCGTAGAGGGCAGGATCATCACCTACCATGACCCCTGCCATCTAGGTCGCCATGTAGGCGTATATCAGGAACCTCGCCAGGTACTGAGATCAATACCCGGCGCCGAGCTACGGGAGATGTCGGGTTTCGCTGAGACATCCCACTGCTGCGGCGGCGGGGGCGGGATGCGGTCCGCCTATCCCGAACTATCGGAGAGTATTGCGGCCAAACGGGTCGACGAGGCCGCCTTCGCAGACCTCTTGGTGACCACCTGTCCATTCTGCGTCAACAATCTGCAGAAAGGAAAGGAAAGGACCAAATGCAGTGTGGAGATAATTGACCTCGTAGAGCTAGTGGACTCGTTACTGGAGTGAGATGTTCGTACGGCTGAGACACTATCGAGACCTGGACGAGGGACGGATGGACTGGAACGCCAACGGTGTTGACCCTGGCATCATCGACATATGGGAGCTGCGGTCGACATCGTTCCTTTACCTCGAAGGAGTGGAGGATGTGAATGATCTAAATGACCTGAATGTCATCCCCTGCACCACAGAGGGGCGCTTCCTAGTGGCGCTTCCTATGGGAGAGCTTATCAGCGAACTTGACAAGGTCTCCTCAGAAGCGGGCAGGATGGCAACGGGACAATTACGCCAAACGCTGGTACCGGATCGCCGAATTCGCTCCAGACGCTGGTGCCATGACTTCGACCGGCCGCTAGTGATGGGCGTCCTCAATGTAACGCCGGACTCGTTCTCCGATGGCGGCCACTTCATGGATCATAAGCGGGCACTAGGTCACGCACTCGACATGATCGACGAGGGGGCGGACATCATCGATGTGGGCGGAGAGAGCACCAGACCTGGGGCTGAACCGGTATCGATCAAGGACGAGATCGAACGAGTGGCCCCGTTGGTGGGAGCGCTGTCCCAGATCACCGATGTTACCATATCTGTGGATACAATGAAGCCCTATGTGGCCCGCGCCGCCCTGGATGCGGGTGCCCATTTGATCAACGACGTTTCGGGGCTTCGAAATGAAGATATGATAGCGCTACTAGCCGAGACCGGCTGCGCCGCAGTGGCCATGCATATGCATGGAGAACCGAGGACCATGCAGTCCACCTACGACTACGATGATGTGGTCGCCAACATCGGCATTAACTTCGACAAGTTGATCGCCAGGGTCGAAACACAGGGAGTTGGACATGAACAACTTCTGCTAGATCCGGGTATCGGGTTCGGCAAGTCGGTCAGTCATAACCTACAGCTGTTGGATCGGCTGAACGAATTCTCCGCCTTCGGACGACCGTTGGTGATCGGAGCCTCACGCAAGAGCTTCATCGGGCGTATTTTGGACGTGGACGTCGAACATAGACTGGAGGGCTCCTTAGCGGTGGCAACGGCCGCCGTGATCAGGGGGGCGGACGTGATCAGGGTCCACGACGTTGCCGAGACGGTCGGCTCGGTTCGGATGGTGCGATCCATCCTCAACTCAGCCTAACACCATCGGCACCACGAAGATGATGATCATCACCACAAGAGCTATACCATAGAAAACGTATCAGCGATGGGCCTCCTTCTTATCCTTGGCGGCTTTGGCCGATTGGCAGGCATCTGAGCAGAATCGATCTCCTTCAGGGACCGGTTCCTCGCACACCAAGCAATGGGAGTGGGACGGCAGCCTCGCGCTCATGGTGACTTCCATCACCATCATCCCTATTCAAACTGACGGTCCCTAATGGATCAGCGCATGGTTTTTCATAGAGAAAGGCATCATGATTAACCATGTTCAAGGTCCTCGGTGTTGACACTTCAATGATCAGGTCGGGAAAGGTGTTCAAGGACATGCTGATAGAACTGTCCAAACGCAAGAAGGGACGTCCACATTTCATGGAGCTAGTGAAACGCTCCGAGTTCATCTTCAGGTTTGATTCGGTGGTAGAGGTCGGCATATTCGAGATCAAACTGCCAAATGATGTCCCGAACGAGGATGTGGCCTTCATGGAAGACTTTGTGACCCGCTGCCTCAAGGCCACCGATGAATCACTGTTCGTGTTCAAGGGAGTGCCCCAAAAGGCTGTGATCACCATAATCGCCTCTGAAGAACCGAATATCATTGGTACTAGGAGCCCCCATCTGCGCAAGAAGAGCATGATAGACGAGTGAATCATCCCTTAGCCTGGTCCGCCACCGTCCTGGCCGCGGCCTGGGCCTTGGCCTCATCCCCCAGGTAATAGTGCCTCAGAGGCCTTAGATCATCATCCAACTCGTACACCAGTGGTATGCCTGTAGGGATGTTGAGGCTGAGTATGTCCTGATCCGAGATGGAATCAAGGTACTTCACCAAAGCCCTCATGGAGTTACCATGGGCCACTATCAGGACCTGCTTGCCCTCCGCTATCGCTGGCTCTATCTCACCCTGCCAATAAGGTATGAACCGGTCAACGGTGTCCTTTAGCGACTCCGTAAGGGGCACATCGATCGGATCCAGGGACCAGTATCGACGATCATTTCCAACATAGCGCTCGTCCTCAACGGTCATGGCCGGAGGCGGAGTATCGTAGCTTCGACGCCAGATGAGGACCTGTTCCTCTCCATGAATTTTCGCGGTCTCGGCCTTGTTCAATCCCTGCAAGGCGCCGTAATGCCGCTCATTAAGGCGCCAGGAGCGTTCCACCGGCAGCCACATCTGATCCATGCCATCCAGGACTATCCAAAGCGTTCGGATGGCCCGTTTGAGCACAGAGGTATAAGCCACATCGAACTTGAACCCGGCCTCGCATAACAGCCTGCCGGACTCCACCGCTTCCTTATACCCCTTAGAAGAAAGGTCGACATCGGTCCATCCAGTGAAACGATTCTCTAGGTTCCATGTGCTCTGACCGTGACGCAACAAGACAAGCTTGATCATATGAACACCGACCGCCCAGACCCTGAGCATCACATAAAAAGGTCCCTGGCATATAAACATCTCGTGATAGCCTACATTCATTGATCGAGAATGAAGATATGTGGTGGGGCCGCCCAGATTTGAACTGGAGTTACCAGCACCCCAAGCTGGAAGGATACCAAGCTACCCCACGGCCCCAATGTAAATGGTTTGAAGAATGGGTTTGAGCTCATCCGAGGTTAGCAACCTCTTCAATGAGATTCGCGTGGGAGACTATCATCCTCCGGCAGCAATACCGGTTGACGCCTAATTCGTCCAGGACCTTCTGGGAGTCTTCTCCCAATTGCACTCGCTTGATATACGTCTGATAGGCGCTTCCGACGACCTTTCCGCAAGTGAAGCAACGTACCGGTATTATCACTATATCACCTATAGGACTTCTGGCGCTTCTTACGAGCACCGCGACCCTGCGGTTTCTTCGGCAGCTTCCTTCTCGCATCGCTGATCAGCAGAGACCGGTCGTAGGTACGGAACGTCTTCTCAAGGTCTTCGTCATGGAAGAACTCTACTAGAGCTGTAGCGATGGCCGTCCTTGTGGCCTCTGCCTGGCCCATGAAGCCCCCTCCCTGCACGTTCACCTTGATGTCCACCTTGGCGGCGAAATCGGGGGCCAGGGTCAGCGGCTCCGCGATCCTCAGCCTCGCCAACTCTGGTGAATAGATGTTGATCGGTATGTTGTTTATCCTTACCTCGCCCGCGCCCTGCTTGACCACGGCCCTGGCGATGGCGGACTTCCTCTTACCACTTGTGTTAACCATTCCTGCCATCGTCTCACCTAACCTTAGACCCCAGGAACTCCGACACATCACCGAGGGTGATGTAGCGAGCGGTGTTCACGCTCATGGCCAGTTCCACGGTCTCTGCCTTGACGCTCTCGTAATCCTTTGGTACACCCACATACACATGGAGACGGTTGATGGCCGTCTTGCCGTGGGGCTTCTTGATAGGCACCATGCCTCGGACCGTCCTCTTCATGATGAGGTCCGCCCTTCGAGGGAAATACGGTCCCTTACGAATGAGTCCGCGATCCTTGGTGTGCTTGTAATCGGCGAGGGTCCTGTCCCTCCGCCCAGTGATCAGTATCTTCTCCGCGTTGACAACGACGATCTCCTCGCCGTCCAAGAGGCGCTTGGCGACAACGCTGGAAAGCCTGCCTAGAACATGTCCAGATGCATCGATTACCGCCACAATATCACCCCATTATCCTAATATTCGAACCCTCTGGGTTCTCATCCATGAGCTGCGAGATGGATAGGTTCCTACCACCTGCGCTCTCGATCTTGGCCTTGGCGCTCTCGGAGAAGCTAAATGCGGCGATGGTGACCTTCTTGTTAAGATCTCCAGATGCCAGCACCTTACCGGGGACGATAATTACCTCCCCATCCTCAGCATATCGCTCGAGCTTGCTCAGATTGACTTCGGCCCAGTTACGTTTGGGCTTCTCCAATCGTTTCGCAATGTCTCGCCAGATATCCCCTCCCCTCTCTCTTTGCATCATCTTCAGCTCGTCGATGAGCAGAAGAAGGTGAGGATTGGTCTTATTCACTTTCTTCATATGTCTGACTCTCCCGACATTGGGTAGGTTCTCGTATAGAGAGGTTTTAGATAAAGCTTTGCTCGGTCAGGCCTTGATCCATCTTGAACATCGTAATTGGAAGGTGGGGGCTCCATACATCGCCTGCTGACTTGACTATAATCGACAGGGATAATTAATATAAGGTCATCACCAACCCAATATTAGATATATGGATGGGATATAACCAACCAATCCGATCCTAGGTGAACTGATGATTCGTTTTGGACCCGCTGGCATACCACTCTCCTGCAAAGGCAGGACGCTCAAGGACGGAATCGAAGATGTTCACAACCTCGGCCTGACCGCCATGGAGGTCCAGATGGTCAGGATGAATGTTGTTGAACGATATGCAGACGATGATGAGATCGGGCTGTCGCCCCGCGAGGTCGAGGAGGACCTGATCGTTGAGATCATAAGGGGTGAGGGTGTCGATGAGTTAACACTCACCGACCCGGGCACTCAGATAGAAGAGGAAGACATCCTTATCACGCTAGCGTCCGGGCTGGCCAAGAACTATGAGGGGCTGGCAGTGCTTGGACGCATGGCCAAGGAGCTTGATGTAAGCATGTCCATCCACACCCCTTACTACATGGACCTGGTGTCCAACAGCGAGCTCACCGAGAGGTGCCTGAATAGCATCCGATGGGTGGGACTCATAGGCGATCAGATAGGCGCCGATGTGGTAGTCACCCACATGGGCCTGTATGGTGGAGCCACGACCGAGGAGGCTAGCACTAGGATCGTGGAGAACCTTGGCTCAATCATAGATTACTGGAAAATGGTCAAACTCTCACCCCGCCTTGGGCTGGAGACATCGGGTCGCCAGGGGGTCTTCGGATCACTGGACGAGATACTCGGGATCTGTGAGCAGTTGGGTTCCCCTATACCCGTGGTGAACTTCGCCCACATGCATGCCCGTGAAGGCGGCACTCTCCGTGAGGTGACGGACTTCACCGAGGTCTTCGATCGCATCGAAGAGGCAGTGGACGGCAAGTTCTACGCTCACTTCGCTGGTGTGGATCATGATGGGGGCAACGAGAAGCGCATCACCCCCATCAAGAAAGGAGACCTCCGCTTCGAGCCACTGGCAGACTGTCTGGTCGAGACCAATCCTGACCTGACCCTGATCTCAAGTTCGCCCCTACTCGAGCATGACGCCATGTATATGAAGGTCATCTATGAGAGGGCGCTTACCAGGCTCGTTCTCAAAGAGATTAAGAAGCGCAAGAAGGAACTGGAAACCTCAACTATGGAGCCCGATGTGGTGGATGAGTCAGAGGAAGAGCCAGTTCTCGAACCTGAAAAAGCATCCAATCCGAGCAAGAAGACGTCCAAGAAGAAAAAGAAGGCATAGAGATGAAAGATGCCAGCAGATACATCCTGGACCGGATATCCCAAGCTGTGGAGAAGCTAGACGAAGAGGTCACCTCGGAGTTCATAGAAGGAATACTTCAAGCCGACACGGTTTTCATATACGGCGTCGGCAGGTCAGGACTAGTGGGACAATCATTCGCGGTCCGGTTGGTGCAGATGGGCCTCGATGTGCACTTTGTGGGGGATATGACCACGCCCATCGTCCGGAAGAGCGACCTGACCATGATAATCTCCAATACCGGAGAGACCATGTCAGCGGTGCAAACTGCCAACATCTCCCGGAGATTGGGATCCAAGGTAGTGTCCATAACCTCCGACCGTCACAGCAAGCTGGCCCTGGCCTCCAACCTGGTGGTGGAGCTGAAGATGTGTCATGGTGAGAAACGCGAACAGTACGCACCGTTGGGAACGCTGTTCGAGGATACCGCCCAGATCCTGCTCGATTCTTTGATCCCCACCATCATGGCCAAGATGGATGAGACCGAATCCAACATGTCAAAGCGTCACGCCATCTGGGTCTGAACTCAGGCGACGGTGCCTAACTGTCACGCCCCTGTATGGATCCTCGAATGTTTCCCAGTATACCACGAACGGTCTTCTCATGACCACCCCGTCTCGTAGATGGAATGCATCGATCTCCTGGTTGACCGGATCGATGACCAGGGCACAATGGTGATCCTGATCGAACATGGCCGCCTGCGTGGCCACATCCACCTCGGACAGGAAGCATGTATGTCCTGGATGGGAATGATACCAACCCACTATCACATAGTCGAACCATGAGCTCTCCAGCGAATCGAACAGACGCTCGTATCCCTCACGGCTGAAGCGGACACTGACCCTAGTGGCGTCCAGGTCGGTGGTGGCCACATCCCTGATGATCACATATGGCTCGCCCCGATGCTGATAGACACCACCTAGCAGCAACCCCATGACCTCATCGCCCATGGATATGGCGTGATTCCTAATCTTCTCCTCGGCATTCTTGTGCAGGTACATCTCCGGATCGAATGACGACAGGGCCTCCATACCGCCTTCGCTGAGCCACTTATGCCGCACTTGCTTGTCAGGTGGCGACCTCTCTTGCACCTCTGGCTCGGTGTTACCGACGACGCGTGGCATCAAACCCTCTCTAAAATACGTGGACCCGTTTTTTGAGGCTCCGGTCCTTTTCCCATGCCTGCCCGATTATGATACTCAGCCGCCACCGTACAACTGTCAGTACCAAACGGCGATGCGGGGTTGGGATTGGATATCAAATACTCCATCCCCTTGATGAATGATAACAGCGTGGAGTTGAACGACCAGCCCTCAAGCTGCTTGATGCACACGTGGCCGCCATCAGCTGGCATCATTATATTAGGGTGGAATATAGGCGTGTCCCAACATACACGGGGCTTCTCAAAGGGGTAATCTTCGGAGATGGTCAACAAGAACCGGTGCTCGCATCGTGGGACCACCTTATCATCATTCACCCATAACCCATAAGTGTCGTGCATATGGACCATGACCTCCATCGGAAGCCCATGGCCCCTTTCGCATACTATATCGTGCCTCAGATATCTCCGACACATACCCAACTCATTCTCGATCCTGGCCTGAAGTATCTCCGACGGCAGCCCCATGGCTATCCGCCCTCTGGGTCCGGTATCAGTTCCAGACCGTCACCGTTCCCTACACCAGCCTCCACTATGGTCTCCTGGCCACGCAGCAACGACTTGCCCCTTCGGAGGACATACGCTCCCGCATCCTTTTGCCAGTATCCAGCCGCGGACTCAATTATCTCCTCGACCGTATTCTCAGGCTCAAGCTCCATCTCCCCCGAGGCGCCGGTCTCGGCATTCCTCACCCTAACCCTAAGACTCATGGCTATCACCAGCATCCTGTACTTATTCCTATAAGGGACTTCTCCCCTGATTCCCAAGTGCCAACAGGCAGTATTAATGAGAAGGGCTACATGTATAGTGATTCGGACATCCTGGATTGATGCTGGCCTCCAGGATCTCACAGGTACCTGCCATTCCATCATAGTACATCACGTGACGAATGCAGGCGATCTGCATCCCGCTGACCAACTTCAACGCCTCCCGTACCTGTACGGCGGCCACCACCGAAGTGGTGGTTATCTCCGCCGCCATGTGAGGACGATAGAGTGTGGTGGCGCTACCAGTGCACGAGTAGCGCCGCTCCAACACCGCATAATGGCTGCGATTGGTTGTGCACTGCAGACACGGACCCTCATCAACGATCACTTGAACCTTTCCTCTCATACCATCAGTACCACCATCCACGTATGGGATGCCAGCCAGACAGCAGCGGGCGTTCACATGGAGACGAGCGCCGATGTTATCTAGACAGCCCAGAACGAGGTCCATGGAGTTCCATCCATCGAATTCCTCCACCCGGGTGACCATGGGATGAACTGCATCCCGCCCCACCAGACGATTGGCGCGTTCGGCCACCGCCGGGGCCTTGGCCCGCGAGTTGCCAGCATCCTCTGGCCGCAATAGAACGCAACGATTCAAGTTGGACATGACCACATGATCCATGTCTACCAGGGTGATGTCCAGGAACCCCGAGAGCACAAGTCCCTTCACCACCTCGTTGCCCAAGGCACCAGCCCCCACCACCAGGCATCGGCAGGATGATATTGCATCCAGATTCAACCAAGCCATGAGTCTCGAACGGTCGAGTCGATCCTCGTCCTCCTCCCCCGGTCGCATGGCCAAGTCAGCGATGGATGGCATTGATATGGTTTGGCCCCTGGTTATCGAACGCCGCAAGTAGGTCGGGGTTGGGAATATATACGGGTTAATCTGTTCAGCAACCCGGTGCTATCATGAA
>JAUVWO010000104.1 GCA_030604065.1 Methanomassiliicoccales archaeon
GATCCTCCTCGCGGTGTTCCTGTTCGGAACCGAGGGATTCTATCTCTTCGAACCGACGGTTGAAACCTATGGCGAGGCCATGTACTTCACCTTAGTGACCATGACCACTGTAGGCTATGGGGACATAGTTCCCACCGAGCCCTACAGTCTGGTCATCGCCTCCATAGTGATGATCGTGGGGATAGGAGCGATGCTGTCGGTCCTAACCGCGGTGTTCAATGCCGCCATAACTCAGAGCATAAGGGAGGAATTGGGATTGCCACCGAAGACCATCAAGATCAAGGACCATTTCATCATCTGCGGTTTCGGTAATGTGGGCCACCAGATCGCCGAGCAGTTGAAGCAGAAGGGTGAGAAGTTCATCATCATCGAGAAGGATCGTGGTAAGGTCGAACAGATGGTAGACCACGGCATTCCGGTGATAGAAGGACACGCTGAGTTCGAGGAAACGTTGGATCGGGCAAACATTCGCGATGCCAAGGGGCTGCTGACCAGCCTTCCTGAGGCCATGAATGTGATGGTGGCGATCACCGCCCGGATGCTCAATCCGGACATATTGATCGTGTCCGAGGTAGAGGACTACCGTAACGAGGTCAAGCTGAAGAAGGCCGGGGTGGACGCAGTGGTCCACTGCCATGAGATGGGTGCAAGGGTCATGGTAAACAGGGTCCGCAAGGCGGTGATCGACATCGTAAACGGCCAAGAGGTGGATGCCTGGAACACCCCGCACCAAATCGAGTATGAGGGACAGATATTCTACTTCACCTGCGCCGAGAACCTTGAGGCGTTCAAACGCTCACCGGACCATTTCGTGGAGATCCAGCAAGCGCTTGAGCATGGTTGCGAAATGCAGGGCTATTATCTTTGACCGGACATGTCGTAGTACACGAACCCTGACCACATCTTCGGATAGAAGTAGGTGGACTTCTTAGGCATCCTCATATCTTTATCGGCGACATCCCATATGAGGTCGAATGATGGCGCTCTGAGCATCAATGCCAGATCGAACTCCCCGCTCATCATCCTCGCCCAAACCGACGTTGCTGAATGATCATAGGCTACGGCGATCCCATCGCCCTGATCCTCACCTTTGAGAATCCCATCGATGATGTACCTCTGGCATAGGTATGCATCTATCGATTCGAGGGCATTTGATGAGCTGTCGGCATGATACCTGGCCACTATGTACTTGCCCTCTTTGGTCATGATGCCGACATCAGGAAGTGAGCTGGACTCCATACGCTCACCAAGCGAGTAAGGGTCGCCCATGTCCAAGGTCGAGAAGCTTTCTGATATGTGGTCTAGGAATTCGGTCTCCGTCATGCCCATATCCTTTATGAGGCGATGGGTGGGTCGGACCAGCATGCCGGGGTCGTCGGAGGCCACTAGGGTGATTAGCACGAAATGCTTGGATGACTCATCGGGATTCTCTTGAGCATAGGCCAGTGCTGTCTCGTATCGATGATGACCATCGGCGATGAGCACACGCTTGTCCCTTAACATGGTGGTGATCCTCTTGGTCAGCCGCTTATCATCCATGATGCTGATCTCATGTTCCACCCCATCATTGTCCACCAACCGGTACAGCAGCCTAGCTGTGAATGCCACGGATGATAGCAGAAGCTCTGGTATCGAATCATATATGCCGAATATGGATTCGCAGTGCGCCTCCACATCCTTCAACAGGTTCAAACGATCCTGCTTGACCTTGGGGAAAGTGTGCTCGTGAGGCACTATATTGCCGGTATCATAGGGCTCGGTCTCCATTATGCCGATGATGCCGGTCCGGGTCCTCGTCACGCCGTCAGCTTCGAAGGACTGCCGGTACACGAAGAAAGCCTCATCTGTTCGATCGAGAAGACCTTGTTCGACCCAGCTGTCAAATTCCTCCCGGGCTTTCGTGTAACGCCCCTCTGTCCCGCTCAAGGTGATCCTGGTCACATTACCGGGCAGGGCCTGCAACCGCTGCAGCCCGGCATCATCAATGACATCGTACGGAGGTGACACCCTATCGGTGGCGTCATTTCCCTCGATCTTTGGGACAAGAGCCCGAAAGGGCAGAAATCTTACCATGTTATCTACAGCCCCGCATGGCGGCTGCCGGTTTTGAAGCTTTTGATGGGAGAATGGTGGGCCCATCCGGATTCGAACCGGAGATCTACGCCGTGTAAGGGCGTCGTTTACCCGGCCACCATTGATCTGGAGGCCTCATGGCCGCTAGACTATGGGCCCATCCAGTGGGCGAATGGGTAATGTGTATTAAAAGTTGAGGGTTAAAGAAAAAGGAAGGGTCTGGGGTGCTGGAGAACAAACATGCTGCCCACCGTTGATTGGGCGAACCCCTTGTCGTAGCCTGTATGACCGTGGTCCGAGGTGACAAGGATGTACATGTATCCATCCAAAAGCGAACGGCCAGGGCAAACGGTTAATTATTGAAAACTATCTTTATCATGAAAGGATCGTTCCAATGGCTGAAGGAGGCGATAATAGCCAGAGGGCTAAGGGGTCTGTATTGGGGAGATCGATCTCCGAGGCCTTATCCATGCCAGAGACGATACCTTCTATGAGACGATATTTCGTCAATACCATATTCGACTCCACGTTCGTCATCCTCGGGGTGATCATCGGTTCCGCATTCTCCAGCGACCCTCACATCTCAGTGGTCATCGCCACCATACTGACCAGTTCCGTGGCTCTAGGCATATCCACCGGTGTGAGCGTGTACGAGGCCGAGAAGCTGGAACAGAGCATCCGTATAGCCGAGATAGAGCGGGCCATGTTGCGCAAGCTCGATCATACCACCATAGAGCGCACATCGAGGGTGAGTGTTACGCTCATAGCCTTGGTCAACATGCTTGCTCCAGTCATGGCCTGCGCACTCACGGTCACTCCATTCCTGGTCCTTGGAGGCGACGATATCAGGTTGGCGGCCGAGGTATCAATAGGGCTGGCGATCACACTGTTATTCGTGACAGGATTCGTCATCGGTCGCATGGGTGAGAGAAACCCCTTCTATTATGGGGTAAGGATGGCAGGGGCCGGCGTGATGGCCTTCATAATATGCTTTCTGGTCGAGTCCTTGGTCTGATCAGCATATGCGGGGCACCGGATCGCCCATGGGGGCCTCAAGTATCCGCTTGCCACCGATCTCGGTGTGAAGTACCACCTGCCGGTACTTGGACGTGGCTCGACCGATGATGGTAGCGTTCTTACCGTACTGATGGCCGCGCATCGCTTTGAGGACGTCCTCTGCCATCTCGGCAACGCAGCTGACAACAACCTTGCCTTCATTCCCGATGCTCAATGGATCTATGCCCAGTAGGTCGGCCGCATTCCGCACCGGGTCGGTTAGCGGCAATGAGGACTCCTCCACCTCAATGCCCACCCCTGATTTTTGACTCCATTCATTCAAGGTGTTGGCCAGGCCACCCCGGGTGGGGTCTTTCATCGCCACCACGCCGCCAATTTTGAGAGCCTCGGTGATCAGCCCGTTAAGAGGGGCGATATCTGATCTGACTTCGCTCTCGAATCCGTAACCCTCACGGAACGATAGCAATGCTATGCCATGCTCACCCACGTTGCCTGACAAGATGATCACATCGCCATCACGGGTACTGTCATCGGTGAGCCAGGTATTGTTCACTGTACGATACTTGGACGCTACTTCAAGGTTCTGATCCATATGGGGGCTGCGTTTTCCAACCGCGGAGGTGACCACGATCATTTGATCTATGGCGCCTGCTTCCATCACCTTGGTGTCGCCGGTGGCTATCGGTACACCTGCCTCTTTGGCAGTCCGCCCAAGGGATGCCATTGCACGGTCCACCATATTCAGGTCCAGACCCTCTTCTATGATAAGGGCGCAGGATAGCGCCAGAGGATCACCGCCGATCACGGCGATGTCGTTGACCGTTCCAGCAACGCTCAGCGATCCTATGTCCCCACCGGGAAAGAAAAGTGGCTTGACCGTGTGGCCATCGGTGGTGAACACAATGCCATCGACCACGGCGGCATCGTCCAATGAGCGCAATGGGACCGTCATCCCTGCATCCGGCATGTGGGAAATAATATGGCTGGCGATGAACTCCTGCATCGTCTCGCCACCGGCACCATGACCCATCGTCACTCGCTTCATGCGGGTTGAATCAGGAGTCCTTACTATAACCTTTTGGCCTTAACATGGCTGGCGTTCCTAACCACGTCCGGTTGCGAAAGATTAATAACTGAAGTACCATTTCCAAGCTACCTACGGGCCCGTAGGGTAGCTTGGATTATCCTTTTGGTCTTCGGAGTCAAAGACTGGGGTTCGAATCCCCACGGGCCCGCCACATATTCTGATCATTATTTTCCGTGCGGTGAAGAGTGTTGCGGACCTTATGGTTAACGTTCTCGATCACATTGTACGATAATTGTTCC
>JAUVWO010000128.1 GCA_030604065.1 Methanomassiliicoccales archaeon
GGGGGATCGACATCGATACCGCCGAGGTGCTCCTGGCCGACCGATTACGGGAACGAGGGCGCATGATAGACGTGTTGGTCGGCCACCACCCCATAGGCAAAGCTAGACCCATATTCCCCGAGGTCATGCACGTGCAGGAACATATGTATCAAGAGTTCGGTGTACCCATCAACATAGCCCAAGGAGTGCTGGCACCGAGGATAGCAGAAGTGGGTCGAAGGACCATGCCTGGCAATCACCAAAAGGTGGTGGACGCAGCAAGATACCTGGACATGCCCCTCATGAACCTGCACTCACCCTGTGACAATCTGGTGCAGTCATTCCTTCAGGAGCTTTTCGACGAGGAGCAGCCCCGGAAGGTCAGCGACATTATGGATCTGCTCAAGGGCATACCAGAGTACCGCAAGGCCAGCTGTATGAATAACCCACCTAAGACGTTCGTGGGCAAAGCCGACAACCGCTGCGGCCTGGTAATGGTAAAGATGACCGGAGGGACGTCCGGTCCCAAGGAGTCCTATGAAAAACTGGCCCAAGCGGGGGTGGGAACGTTCGTGTGCATGCACCTTCCCGAGGACCACATCGAGGAGGCCAAGAAACATCATGTGAACGTGGTAATAGCCGGACACATGGCCTCGGACTCGCTAGGTATAAACCTAGTAGCCGACAGGTTCGAAGGGGGGGGTGTCGAGGTACTTCCCTGCTCTGGACTCATCAGGGTCAAAAGGGACTGATAGCGATGCGCACCGGAACCAGGATCATAAAGGACCCGATCAAACTCTCCTTCGATTATGTGCCCCAGAGACTGGTGCACAGGGAGGAGCAGATGCAACGGCTCCAGACCCTGTTCCGACCGGTGCTGGAGAGCGGAGTGTCGCAGAACGTGCTACTGACCGGTAATGTTGGTACGGGCAAGACCGCGGCATCCAAGCGGTTCTGCATGGACCTTGTCCGCCAGGGCATGGAGTCGGACAGGAGCATGGACTACGTCATGATCAACTGCCGGCAGAACAACACCGAGGCTTCGGTGCTTCTGAGACTTGTATCCCACTTCGACCCGGGATATCCGGACCGCGGGTTCTCCTCGGCCGAGATGCTGCGGGCCCTGCGCCGGCACATCGAGAAGCGCGGAATCCATCTAGTGGTGATCCTGGACGAGGTCGATGTGCTGATAAAACGAGGGGTGGAGGATCTGGTCTACCAGCTGACCCGTTTCGACGAGGAGCGGGTGGGAGGAAAAGCGTCGCTGTCACTGATACTCATATCGCAGCAGTACGTAATGGATATGCTGGACTCGGCATCCCTATCAACATTCAAGCGAGCGAACACCATACGATTCGGGCGCTACGCCACTGATCAGTTGGCCGACATCCTCGGAGACAGAGTGGAACTGGCCCTTTACCCGAACCACGTCGGAGAGGGAGCGGTAGAGCTTATAGCCGACATCGCCTCCGAGTGGGGCGATGCCCGATTCGCCATCGAGCTGCTGGAGCGTGCGACGATGATCGCCGAGGAGCAATCAATGGAGATGGTCTTGCCTGAGCATGTGAGAGCGGCCAAGGCCATGACCTACTCGGTGGTCACCGAATCTAGACTAGAGGAGCTCGACCGTCAGAGACAGTTGGTCTTACTCGGTATCGCTCAGAGCATGGGTGATCGGGCCTACATCACCACTGGCATGGCCGAGCGCGGTTACCAACTAGCCTCTGAGGAATTCGATGAACGACCACGTAAGCACACCCAATACTGGTCCTACCTTCGCGACCTGTCCAATGAGGGATTAGTGGAGACCAAGGTCACCGGGGACGCTTCTGGGGGCCGTACGACCTATATATCGCTGCCTGACATCCCGGCCAAGGAGCTGTCCCGCAAGCTAAGAGAGCTCCTAGAACGAGTAGTAGGCCGCTAAGGGATTGATACCATGAAAAGGACGTCATTGCATGGGGAACATCAGAAGAACGGGGGGCGCATGGTGCAGTTCGCAGGATGGGATATGCCCATACAGTATTCTGGCATTATCAAGGAACATATGGCTGTCCGCAACGCGGCGGGCATGTTCGATGTGTCTCACATGGGCGACCTGATCATCAGCGGGAACGCCCTGGACCTGCTACAGCGACTGCTGACCAACGACTACCGCAGCCTGAAGGTCGGCCGTGGGCGCTACGCGCACATCCTCGCCCCTTCTGGTGGCATCATGGACGACACCATCGTCTATCGCTTGGATGAGGATGAATACCTAATGGTGCCCAACGCCGCCACCAAGGATGTTGTCCTGCAATGGGTGAAAGAGCATGCTGACGGTCAGACGGTGACCGACGTATCCGAACGCTGCGCCTGCCTTGCGGTTCAGGGCCCAGATGCTGAATGCATACTCTCCCAGGTCATCGATGATGTGGACGCTGTTCCCCGCTTTGGCCATGCCGCCATGGCAGCGTCTGGAATGGACCTAGGGCACCTCCCAGTGCCATCGGTGCCACCGGGCTGGTGCATGGTATGCCGGACAGGCTACACGGGGGAGGACGGTTTCGAGATCATCGTTGACTGCAACGCCGCCCCAGCGTTGTGGCGACGTCTTCTAGAGAACGATGGGTTGGTTCCAGTCGGCCTCGGCGCCAGGGACACCC
>JAUVWO010000073.1 GCA_030604065.1 Methanomassiliicoccales archaeon
ATTGTCATCGCACTGCTGGTGCCTTACATGCCCGCAGTAATGGCATCCCACTTTTCAAAGGCGCTCCGGGCTGAACTGATGATCACGATCGCTATGGTAATTGCGGCAGTGCTCGTCTATCTCGCGATCTCCTACAAAGGTCCGGCAGGACTGACGACGCTTACAATGATGGCCATCATGGAAGGAAGCAATGACGGCATGCTCATTTTGGACCCCGGAGATCGCATAGTGAAGGCGAACCGAACAGCTGAAAAGTATCTTGGCCCCGATCGGATCACGGTCGGTCGATATCTGAAAGAGGCCATACCGGAGCTTGATAGCATCCGAGACAATGATGATATTGAGATCGGGCTCTCTTACAAGGACATCGACCGCTGGATCCATTTGAAGCAAAATTCCATAGTGAACGAAGACCTGAACGAGGTCGGATCCCTGGTCATACTGACGGATGTCACAGAGAAGCGCAACTATCGCAAATCCCTTGAGATGGCGAATAGGAGGTTGGCATTGCTCACCAACATCACTGCGCACGACATCCAGAATCAGGTAATGGTGATAGACGGCTACGCGCACCTATGCCAAGATGATCACAACAACTTCGACGCGAAGATCATATTGGATAGAGTGGCCAAGGCAACATCGATAATCAATGAGAGAATAGAGTTCTCGAAGGATTACTCCCAGCTAGGGGGAAGGCCCCCCACCTGGCAACACTTGGATCATACTGTGGCCTCGGCCATTGCCGTCGCCAAGGCAAACGGGATGTCTGTCAGCAATCGTTTGGATGGGGGACAGGTATTCGCCGATATGCTACTTCGACGGGTCTTCGATAATCTGCTGGAGAACTCGATCCGACATGGTGACAACGTCCAGAACATATCATTGTCAATGGAACCCGTGTCAGGATGGTTGGAAGTGTCTTATGCCGATGATGGTGTGGGCATTCCAGTAGAAGAGAAGGATGCCATCTTCGAAATGGGACATGGCAGCAATACTGGGATCGGACTCTGCCTCTGCCGCGAGATAATGGAATCCACCGGAGCGTCCATTATAGAGACCGGGACGCCTGGAGAGGGAGTACGGTTCATTCTTCGGTTCCCTCCTATGTTCCACCGGATGATCGAGCCTCCGCATCAATGACATGATGAATTATTTTTTCCGTATGGCGAAACCGTACATGTCATCGAGGGAGAAGGCACGTAAGATGATGGTCGAAGACAGAATGAATTCTATAAGAGAACTTGTCGAGAACCTTCTATCGACTGATGCGGGCTCCATCATGGTGTGTCCGATAACATCATGATCGCTCTGGTGGAAACGGATCGAACAAAATGAAACATGGACATGATGACGAGTTTCATGGCGATCGGAGGGTCCGGGTTCTTGAATCAAAAATCCTTCATATCATTCATAGATATCCATTCATCATCTGACACTTGGCATTCCAGGATATGGATCGTTACAAGACAAATGCCATCTATGAAGACAATTGACATCCATCCGATCAGAAAGACGATGCAAGGGAAGATATTTGGCCCTATATGGGTTCACCACTGCCATGGATGGGAGAGGGGCCCAACTGAGAAAAGCGAAGAGCATCAAACGTATCATGGAGGAGATCTCTGGAGCGGATCTGGTGCTGACCGCGGAACCATCCTTGGCGACTGCCATCAACAGGTGTGCAGGACCGCGGATAGGAAGACTTGCATACACGCCCAGGCAATGGGCGAGACAGTGTGCACCGGAATATCTGGGGCAGGCCCCGCTTGAGCCGCATCAGGAGATCATCGCCCTCGCCGACCTGCTGGACTGCGACATTCGCGAGGCGGATAACATCGTCCGTCGATCATCCTCGATACATCGCCGTTCGGCAGATCCGGGAAAGGATATCGCCATGAGAGGTCTCACTCAGGGAAACATGGCGCTGGCTTCGCTGCCGACCTTATCCAAGGCGATGCGGATGATGGGGCCGGGACCGCTGAGGGGCATGAGAATAGCGATAGTTGGGAAGGACAAGTTGGACAACCTGGATCGGATGCTGATTCCGGGTTCCTTCGATAACGTGGATCTCTTCGAGAACGGGGAGGTTTCCTTGGGCGATATTCATCGATTCCCCGATAAGGAACAGCTGATCAGATGGTTGGTCTCAGGTATAGATCCGGATAATGCGAGCTCGGTGGCCATACTGCTCTCCTTCGATTCACCATACCTCAACATGGTCCGCGCCGCACTTGTGCGAAAAGGGGTTCCGGTGAACATCACCGGAACGCTGGATCAGGACCAGATCACCCGGGGATATCTCGACCTGGTCGAGATGGCGCTGAACCTAGAGGGACGTACCACTGAAGAGCTGGCCCACGCCCTGGCCCATATGGGCGTGACCTACAGCCCCGGCGAGTGCAGGCTCCTCGACAGCCTGCGACCTGAGGAGCGGCCAGGATTGGATTGGCTATGGGACGTGGAAGGACGTACGTTCAATGAGACCTTGGATGACCTTGCTGGACTGCCCATGCCCGATGCTTTGATGAACCTCTTGTCCGACATGGGGATCATATCCAAGAACGTCACTCCAGGACGGCTGAACGACCTGAGATACATGGTCAGGAGGACGTCTGAAACGGTGGCGTCCATCCGCCATGGTGTCGTGATCCTTGATTGCAGGTCCTCGATCTTTGTGGACCGGCCTATCGTGATATCGATAGGGCTGGATGATCTTTGGAACCCCCAATACGATGACACCTTTGACCCGGTTGAAGCCAGGCAACGTGCGATGGACGCCCTATCCCTGCTAATGCAGCAAGGGGATCATCGTTACCGTCTGGTGGTCGGCCGAGTCGCAGGGACTCCGGTCAGACCTGCCGATCTCATCGTCTCGATCTCCAGTGCCCGCACATTCAATGACCTTCCAGGAGAGGATGTATGTTTCCCAGCGGAGGAGACCTCAGGAGTGGATGATGATCGACAGGCCCCTCCGATGGATCCCGGAGCGTTATCACCGTCCGATCTCAATCTCCTCCTATCCTGCCCATCACGTTACATGTTCTCCAGGCTGGTGGGTACCAGAATGAATTCAGCCATGCACAAGGGCACGGTGGTACACTGGATGGCGGAGGTGTTGGTCGAATGGCCTGATACAGATCCAAAGGCTCTGATCGATGCGGCCTTGGAACAGCTAACCGCAACGGTATCAAGCCGTTCACTGATGATGGCACGCACCGAAATGGTGCTGGCGGAGGAGGGGTTGCAAGCATTCTTTTCATCGAAGGAAATGGTCGATGTTGATGGAGTGGGTGAAGTGACCGATCGCAGGTCCAACCCCCTCGCCGAAGGTCTTGGATTGACCCCCTTCGATCCAAGGGTGGAACAACGCTTCCTGGATGAGAAATTGGGGGTCAGGGGGGTGATGGACCTCATGCTCTCGCCAGACTGCATCATAGATCACAAGACCGGCAGGAAGCGGGGCACCCGGAAGCTGGCCACGGGCATGACCCCTGCAATAATGGGCGAGGTGGTGGATGTGCAAGCTCCAGTGTACCTGTCATATCTCCGGAGCAGGGGTGCAGAGGGTGAGCTGACCATGATCTATGACCACTGCCTTGACGATATCGAAGGGAGGATGCTGAAGAATAGATGTGGTGAGACTGTAACGGTACGCTGCATGCCTGGAACCATGGCCGACTGCATGACCCGTGATGAGTTCTGGGGACTGCTTGGAAGCAGCAAAGAGAAACGGGCGGCCATAACAGAGGTGGGAGCGGAACTGTTGTCCAGGTTGGCGATCGAAAGCCCTCCTGGACCAACGCTACGAACCGTCATAGTGGACGACACCGATCCTTTCGTCATCACTCTGAAGAAGACCGTGGCCGATCCGGATATGATACTGTCGGCCATCGTCGACCTCCGCCTGGGCAAGGGGGCCGAAAGAGATGTCCTGACCATCTTCCAGGACGATCTCGATGACATCGTACGCCTGGCCGCTGAATGCAGGGTTCAGATGGCCAATTGGTGGCCGAATGGATTTCCTGCAGAGCCCCGATCGGAGAGGACATGCGAGCGCTGTGAGTTCAGGGACCTCTGTCCAGGAGAGGTGATGGTGTGATCCTCAACCATCACCAAGAGAATGTGGTTAGACACCGAGAGGGCATCATATGCATCGATGCCGGACCGGGGACGGGCAAGACCCATACCATCACCCACAGGTATCTGCAGATGATCCGTGACGGTATCGATCCGAACGATGTTCTGTTGCTGACATTCACGGACAACGCCGCCTCCGAGATGCGGGAACGAGTCGTCGATTCGCTGGCGGACGAGGGGTTGTCGATGAGCGCGGAACGGATGCATATATCCACATTCCATTCGTTCTGCGCCCGGCTACTAAGGGATGGAGGTGGCGATGCCACCCGCTGCCTGGGCATCGATGGCGTGCTGTCAGAGAGCTTCTCCATAATAGCCGACGAGGGAGTCGAAGAGGCCTTCGTGTATCGATGCCTGGCCGATTTCGCCAAGAATGATGATGGACGCCATGGACGAATGCTCTCTCTTCTTGACGGCGCTCATGAGGATCTGGGCAAGGTGATCGCCAAACTGCTCTCCAAGGGAGTGGCTCCCACCATAGATGGATGGTTCATGGACGGCGAGGCTGCACTGGCAGGGAACAGAGAAGCGATGATATCCATGGCGAAGACCATGAACGCCCCGGGCCAAGGTGCGAGGGGGCCCGTCCGATCCCATCTCAAGGAACGGATGTTCCGCTCAAAAAGGGTATTCTATGATCCACCCCATGTGACGTCCGCCGACAAGTCCCTGCCCTGGGACATGGTCATCTCGGCGATCGATGAGGATCGTTCAGAGATAGGATCATTCATTCATGATCTCTATCTGCACATGCTGCGTGCTGCGTTGGAGGGTGGTGCCCTGACCTTTGGCATGCTCATAATGCTGGCATTCCTCAAGCTGGCGGAAGATGAGGAGTTCAGACATCGTCATCAGTTCAAGTACGTGATGGTCGATGAGTTCCAGGACACCAATGAACTGCAGTTCATGCTGTGCCTCCTGCTTCTGAGACAGCCGAATCTATGCGTGGTCGGGGACTGGAGACAGGGCATATACGGCTTCAGGCACGCAACCATAGATAACCTGGCCGACTTCGCTTCCCGCCTGCATGAGCTGGTGGGACGACTCAGGGATCAGGGGATTGGGGGCATCCCTAATTTTGAGAATGTGTGGCCGATCAGGTTACTGGATAGCTATCGCAGCTCCGAATCCTTGAAGAACATGGCCGAGCTGACATTGCTCTCGCCCATGAAAGACGACGACGAGAACGGTATGACCCAGAGGCTCGATGGCCTTAGGTCACTGAATACTTGTGACACTAGACTGGACGCCTCCACATCCATCAGCTTCCTCCAGTACGCTGACAGGAATGAGGAGATGGAGGGCGTGCTCGACACGATCACGGGCATGATGGAGGCAGGCATGGAGATTCTGATCAAGGATGAATTCAGACCTCTTGCCCTCGGAGACATAGGCGTTCTATGCCGCAAGCGTTCATTCGCTCTAAGATTGCAAGAGCTGGCCCGTAAAAAGGGGCTGCCATTAGAGTTCGATGGCGGGTCCGAACTTCTGAACACACCAGAGGCCAAGATCCTGCTTGCATGGCTTAGAGTGCTGGTGGACCCTCGCGACAAAAGGGGATGGGCGCCGATAATGCTCCGTGACGGAATGCCACCATCGTTGGTGAAGGACTGCCTCAAAGGTGACATACCAGAGCACCTGAGATGTCAACGAGAGAGATTGACACGCATTCGCAACGGCGTGGCCATGCTGACCGCCGAGGTCTACCGGTTCGAACAGATCGAGAACGCCAACTCCATGGCAATGGTCGATAGGGTCGACAAATTGTACCGCGATCGTTCCATGGGACTGCCAGAACTGGTCAGGCTACTTGATCGCAACCTCCGTGCGCGCACAAAATACAACATCGGTGCCGATGCATCCCAGGACGTGGTGAGAGTACAGACGATACATGGAGCCAAGGGGCTGCAGTATCCCGTGGTGATACTTGCCGACTGCAACAAGTACTGCTTCCCGCCAAAAGCCTCGGACAGGAGCATGTTGCTGTTCGACGATACGATCGGCCTCCGTTGCACCAAGGTCCTGGGTGAGGTGAACGGGCTGGTCTACCGATTCGATTCGTGGAGGACGAGACTATCGCGTCAACTGACCACCAAGGACATGGACGAGGAGCGGCGATTGCTGTATGTGGCGGTGACCCGGGCCAGACAACATCTGGTGGTCACGTGCCATGACCCAGCGCCGCTAGTTGGACATCTGTGCCCAGAGGGCCCTATATCAGCGGTCGCCATCAAAAGGATGATGGACATTCAGCCCGAAAGCGATATCGGATCGCCACCACTGGTGCTGCCCCCAGCACACGAGACCATGATGCTATCTCCTCACGATCTCATGCCTGAAGTGCATGGCGACCCAGGGGGACGGGGCAAGGCGTTCGGTCTCCGGATCCATCAGCAGGCAGAGTTGTTGGCAAGAGGCCTAGATGTGGAGTCCGATCTTCATGAAATGGAGGTCCTTCGCAAATTCCTGCATCGAAATCAAGGAATGAGGCTTATGCCTGAGCTTGACATGTCCATTGACCTGGACGGCATCCTGGTCTCAGGGAGGGCCGATCTTGTGTTGATGGGGGACGAAAAGATGGTGGTGGTAGATCACAAGACCGATCTGACCATGGCCAACCAAGAAGCCTACCGGGTGCAGATGTCTGTATACCTTCATGCTCTGGCATCGGCGACCGGTCTGCCGGTCAAGGCGGTGCTGCTCTACCTATCCCTAGGAGAAGAACGGTGGATCGAACCTTTGACCAGAGCCCAGTTGGTCACTCTGGCCCATGGTTGTGTTCAGAACCGCGGCAGTTGAGCCGCCTCAGGAAAATATGAGATGCAGGCGAGTCGCCCGACCGCCCCGAAGAACGATACATGGCATCTCGACATGATCGACCAGATGGAGTGATGTGCTCCGTGTCCGACATCACAAATCCGATGGTGATGATCGCCCACGCTTCCAAAGAAATCGCCCGCACAGACCATCGACTGCTGTTCTGTTGAAGGCCATTCACACGCTCCGACCGGACCCGTTCTTCAACATTATGGTTGACACGATGTATTATACAGGTCTGGCATCAGCGCCCTTATGACGAGATCCAAGGACAATGTAAGCGTAGGACCCTTATCCCTCTTGACAAGATCATTGAACGATCGGTACGGACGCGACGATGATATCGATGTAGCGAAAAAACCCCTTACCAGGATGGTTTGGCAGGAGCAATTCTGCCTGGAGGTCCATCGGGGCGGCATGGGACGCTGAATCCAGCACCCGCATTCAGCTCCCGGCACCGATTCGATACCTTGATATGCAGGTTGATGGAATAATTGATATCATGGTGGGAGACACCAGATGGTCCTGCGCGGACCTTGAGAGTGCCGTTGGCTGGGTGAAGCAACGTAACCAACAGGGTATGAGGTGCATTATGGCGCCGCATGGTCGTTTCGCCATGGAACGGGAAGTGGCCGAGGGCAACCTCGACCAACTGGTAAGCTGCGCAAGACGTATACACAAAGAGCGGTTGGATGCTTCGATAGCGATTAAGCTTTCCACATTGGGAGCGGCCTTC
>JAUVWO010000068.1 GCA_030604065.1 Methanomassiliicoccales archaeon
TAAACGGCGGGGGTAACTATGACCCTCTTAAGGTAGCGTAATACCTTGCCGCTTAATTGGCGGCTTGCATGAAGGCCCAACGAGAGTTCTACTGTCCCCGCCTGGAAGCCAGTGAAAATGATCTGACTGGTGCACAATCCAGTCTCTTCCATCTGAAAGCGAAGACCCCATGGAGCTTTACTGCAGCCTGTGGTTGTGTTATGAATTCGAATGTGTAGGGTAGGCGGGAGTCGTTACCCATGAAGTGCCGCTAGGTACTCTCAGAGACGCCGATGAAACACCGCCCTTTCGAATTTGTAGCACTTACCCTCAAGAGGGGACACCTATAGGTGGGCAGTTTGGGTGGGGCGCCACGCCCTCAAAAAGATAACAAGGGCGCCCAAAGGTCAGCTCAGACAGGTCAGAAATCTGTCGGAGAGTGCAAAGGCAAAAGCTGGCTTGACGCGGAACCAGACAACAGGGTTCGGCGATACGAAAGTAGGGCTTAGCGAACCAATGAACCTTCTGAATGGGGGTCATTGATGACAGAAAAGTTACCCTGGGGATAATTGAGTTGTCACCAGCAAGAGTTCATATCGACCTGGTGGCTTGCTACTTCGCTGTCGGCTCTCCCTATCCTGGTGGTGCAGCAGCTGCCAAGGGTGGGGTTGTTCGCCCATTAAAAGGGATCGTGAGCTGGGTTTAGACCGTCGTGAGACAGGTTTGTTGCTTTTTGATGGAAGTGTTAGTGCCTGACGAGAAGAATCTCTTAGTACGAGAGGAACAGGGATTCGTGGCCTCTAGTTGATCAGTTGTCCGGCAGGGCATTGCTGAGCAGCCACGCCATAGCGGATAAGAGCTGAAAGCATCTAAGCACGAAGCCGTCTTGAAAAAGAGGCACTATTGAGCACCCGTAAATGACGGGTTTGATAGGAACGGGATGTAAGCATCGAGGTTTTCCGAGATGTTCAGTCCGCGTTTACTAACGCTCTATCGCCATTAGCTGGATTCTGTCTAGCAGTCAAACAGGTTGCGTATGATCGGGGTCACACATTTTTAAATTTAACGATGTTGATCTTGACACTGGCCGAAAGGCTATTTAGAAAGGGGTTAAATATGAGTTGGTGGTAACAAGACCGAACACCCATGACCGTCCACTGTATAAAGGAGGGTTGGTTCGACACCAACATATACCTTGTTACTGGCCAGAGGCCATTTTTAGTGGACACGGGAACGGGAAAAGGTTACCGGGATGTTATTTCACAGATCAGAGAACTGGTACCGATCGAGGACATCGAGAGGATAGTATTGACTCATCGTCATTATGATCATGTCGGGGGAGCAAAATCACTGTCCGAGGTGCTGGATGCAGAGGTATTCATCCATCCCGATGACGCGGAACCGGTCCGTGAAGGCGACGACCGTGGAACCTTAGCAAGGGAGTTCCTTGATACTGTGGAACCATTGTCGGTGACCGAGATACGGGAAGGTGAGGTGATATCCTCAGGCGAGCATGAGTTTCAGGTTCTGCATACCCCGGGCCATACCATAGGCAGCATCTGTCTGCTTGACAAGGTAGGAGGGATGCTGATATCAGGGGATACTGTATTCGCTGGAAATGTGGGGCGCTGGGACCTGCCCACAGGTGACCTGCGATTATTAAGGGAGTCAGTGAGGCGATTGGTGGATCTATCGCCTTCAGATCTCTTCCCGGGACACGGGGCTATCGCTCTGGGCGATGCCGAGTCACAGCTAAAGATCGCAATGAGATATTTGGGCGTGTAATGATGGTGATAGTCAGCTGCATTGGATCCAACGACAAGGATGACTTGCTTGAAGAAGGTGACCTGGAAAAGGTCCATCGAACCTTATCAGGTGGAGGATTGGTGGTTTTCCCCACCGAGACTGTTTACGGATTAGCGGCCGATCCGTTCAACGAGGCTGCGGTCAAGAGGGTATTCATGGTCAAGAATAGACCATTTGACATGCCCTTGTCTATCGCCGTCTCGGGTATAGCCATGCTGGAGCGGTTGGCTTATCTTAATGAACCTTCGAGACGCTTGGTGGAAAGATTCCTACCTGGCCCAATCACTCTTCTGTTGAAGAAGAGACAAGCGGTGCCGGACATTGTGACGTACTCTTCCGATCTTGTTGGCATTCGCATGCCCGATCATCCGATCGCATTGCAGATTATCAGGCGTTTTGGCCCACTCATAGCCACCAGCGCTAACACCCACGCCCACCCAGATGCAACCTGCGTCAAGGATGCAATGGATGATCTAGGTGATAAGATAGGGATTTATGTTGACAGTGGGTCAACCGCTCTTGGCAAGCCCTCAACGATAGTCCTCGTAGAGGGCAAGGACGTTACTCTCATCCGTCAGGGGGCGATCTCGCAGGAAGATATAGAAGGTGCACTCAATGGAAGACCTTGAGGCCCTGCGACGGGCCGGGAGGATCACTTCTGAGGCGAGGGATATGGGGGCTTCGCTTATAGTGAAGGGCGCCCGCTTGGAGGATGTTGCCAATGCCGTGGAGGAATATATCATTGAACACGGTGCGAGACCAGCATTCCCAGTGAATATATCCATCAATGACATTGCGGCCCATTACACCCCCACGACTGGCGATAAATCACGTTTTGAGAAGGGCGACCTTGTGAAACTTGATGTGGGCGCCCATATTGATGGTTTCATCGGTGACACCGCGCTAACGGTAGAGGTGGGTACGAACGTCTACGGTGCTATGATAGATGCCACGAGGAAGTCCCTATTCATTGCCATAGATATGATGGCTGAGGGGGTACCGATCAACGCAATAGGTGGGGCCATAGCTAGTTGCATAGAGGCCTCGGGCTACAGGCCAGTTGTGAACCTGACCGGACATCAGATAAAGAAGTACGATCTCCATGCAGGTCTAACGATCCCGAACATCGACGATGGCAATAAACAGAGGGTGGAGGCCGGCATGGTCCTGGCGGTGGAGCCCTTCGCTACCGATGGGGCAGGTAGGATCAAGGCGGGCAAGCCCGGTAACATCTATCGTGTTCTAAGAGATCATCCGATCAAGGATCCTAATTCGAAGGAATTGTTCAACCAGATCAAGGAGAACTTCGGGACCTTGCCGTTCTGCGAGCGGTGGTGTACTGCGATCGAGCCTAAGGCCAAGCCCCTTTTGAACAAGCTGATGCGGCATGGGACCATATCGAGCTACGTCACTTTGAGGGAAGTGAAGAAGGGCAACGTGAGTCAATGGGAGCACACGCTTCTGGTCAACGGTCGAAAAGTCGAAGTGCTCACCATGTGAGTTCGATGTGGTAGAAGGGATGTCATCGCATGCAAGGGGTTCCACATGGGCGAAGTCTATACTAACCGGAGGTATGACGGAGGCTGTTGTTCCCTTCTACCGGCAGCTGTCTGAGTGCATCCTTCGTCAGAACTAAACTATTGTTCATTATATATAAGCATTTGTTAACCAGTTTCGCTTTCTGGTATTACATCTACCAATGTATGCCACACTTCCCCTTTGGGGACGAACACATCGATCATGGAATTCCAATCCCCGGGGATGTCGCATAGCATTGATGTGTATGTACACAGGGCCAGTATCTGTGGGGTCAAGGCAATCCGACCCATCCTAATCGAATTTTATATGGCTAAGGCACCTATTAAATATTGGTTAGTTTTTCTTGGAAACCCGAGCGAGGGTAGCCAAGCCTGGTCAAAGGCGACAGACTCAAGATCTGTTCCTGTAGAGGTTCGCCGGTTCAAATCCGGTCCCTCGCACCTTCATTCTCATGGCCGTCCGGTGCGAGATGCATCATATAGCCCCTCATAAATGACCATTAAAACCTTCAAAACTCCATTAAACCCTACCACCCGGTGCTATTACGGGCTCCGATCCGTCAATGGGTCAAGGGTCAACAGGTCCCCTATGTTAGGGCGCTTTCCCCCATTTCATCTGTGTCCTCATTCAAGAACCTATGTCAAGAAACCGTTCCATGCTTCCGCGATCGGTCTTGTGCCTCCAGAACCAATCGCGTTTCCGTGGAGAACTATTGTTGGTGAGGCGAACACTATAAGGGCATCGGAGTACGTTCTTGGATATGGTGCGAATGGCGTCACATTCCCTACTGTGTTTGGCCATGGCAATGGCGGTCATAACTGCCAGCGCGGTCATTTCTTATCAGGCCGATACCGCTACAGATGAGGGCATTGGGGTCATCCACGCGTATGGTTGCGATGTCGTCATCGGTGATATACGGCCCTATATGCCCTGCACACCATCCACCGGCCTGGCATTGCCATCCGAGAGCACGATCGATCGTTACCCCGAGATCGAGGTGCACACACCGATGACGGGCACCTTGCTACCACCGAGCATCGATCTATCGGAAGATCCCTGTTTTCCAGTGGTCGGGGATCAGGGTGGGCAGGGCTCCTGTTCGGCATGGTCGATCACATATTATGCATACGGGTATCTGGAGGCTAAGGACCATGATTGGGATGATGCCTCCACCGGTAACCCGGAGCATCTCTTGAGCCCGGCATGGACCTATAACATGGTGTCACGGGGTCTGGATCAGGGTTGCTGGATGTGGGACGTGGCCTTGGTGCTGAAGGACTGGGGCGGGGCCACCATGGCATCCATGCCGTACGATGACACTGATATCACCTCCTGGGGCGGTCCCGGAGCCTTCCGAGAGTCCCCAGAGCACAGGGTTGACGAGGTGGTTCGTATGGATTACGATGGCAGCTCCGTGGATCAGCTGAAGGCGTTGCTGGTCACTGGTATACCGGTCACCTTCACCTTCGATTCGTCTCAATTCAACAATTTCGATGGTGATTTCGTGCTCTCTTCGACGGAGTATCAATCATCTTTGATGGACCATTCCCAGACGCTGGTCGGATACGATGACTCCATTGCTGATGATGGAGACATCGGCGCATTCAGGGTGGTCAATTCTTGGGGCGACTCCTGGGGGGACTCTGGATATTATTGGATCACTTATGAGACTATGATGGAGATAGGGGAATCTGAACTGCTCAACCTTTGTTACGTGACGGACAAGGTCGACTATCAGCCACAGTGGCTTATCCACTGGAGCTTCTCAGATCCCGTCAGCAGGGATGCGCTCATCACCTTTAGTTCAGGGGGCGATTGCAAGTCGCCCTATTTCAACGATGGCGCCAGCACACTCTCGTTCCCGGATCATATGTGGTGCGACCTGACAGAAATAGTGGGAAGCGATGATATCGTCCAGCTGAGCCTAGGGGCCTCCACGGGGGCTGGTAGCTTGGCGTCCATGGATGTTGAGTGGTATGGGTCTGGATTCCAGCCCGGGATGGCGGACGTGATCTCATCCTCCAACTCTGAGCTGCCGATCATCACACCCGCCACGGTCACCGCTTCGATCCCGAGAGATGCCCAGTCTCTAACGGATGCGGCCGGTCTGGAGATCGGTCTCTTGACCACGGTGGGTGATTCAGGATGGTGTATTGGTACGGATGGCAATGAAACTTGGCCAGGTGTGCGGAGCGGAACGGTCGCTGAGGGAGATCTATCCACTCTGACCATGCAGCTGGCCGGACCGACCACGCTTGGTTTTGATTGGATGGTGGAGGCGACGTCATCTGACATTCTATCGTTATCGGTGGATGGAATGACCGAGCTGATGCTCACTGGCACGATACCATGGACTCCAGTCTCGATCGACATCGGACCAGGCCAGCACACAGTATCATGGACCATCTCAAAGGAAGGGCCCCAGGTGTTTGGGAGCATAGGATGTGTAGCTAATATCGAGTTCTATAGCTCGGCATTGCTGGTCAAAGGGGATGTGCAGCTGGAACAGCTGCGTCAGGATTGGTCATTATCAGGCACCGGCGATAACGGCGACCCCATCGTGATCGCTGGCATGGTATTCGATGCCGAGGCCTCCTCTGACGCTGTGAACCTGATCAACCTTAGCATGGGGATCAGGTTCGAGAACTGCGCTATGATGGGGGCAGAGAATGGAGGGGCGGGCATCAAGTTCGTCAATTGCAGTCAAGTGACCTTGTATGGATGCACCCTCTCTGGCAATGATGTATCCATCGATGACGATGGTGACTCCCTGGAAGCGTTCGACTGCGTTCTAAAGAACAACAAGGCCGGCCCAGGGGTACATCTGCCCGATATCCCCATAAACACCTCTGAAATGGCCTATATGGTGGAATCCCTGAGCCAGACCTATGATGCCTGGGCCGCGGTGGACGGTGGCCCATGGCAGAACGTCATGGGTACCATACCATTGATGGGGGATGGTCACCACACTATTGCCCTCTTCGTAGAGGATGCATGTGGGAATGAGTATCTGGACGAGGCAGAGGTTCTGTTGGACACCGAGCTCCCATTCGTAGAGGTGATCGGGGCCTGCGATGGACAGCACCTGTCCACTTCCGAAGTTGCCCTTACCGTGGAGACCGAGGATATCGGAGCCGGTATGGCTTCAGTACAATACAGCCTAGATGGTGCTTCCTGGACCGAGTGTGGGGGACAGTTGTTGCTCGACATGGTCGAGGGGGAGCACATCATTGATATCAGGGCCATCGACGGAGCCGGCAATGTCAACGTTACCAGGATGATCCTGGTGATCGACCTGACCGATCCGGAGCTGAATGCGCAGGCCTGGGTCATTAAGGGGACGCTCTTCATGAGCATCGATGCCCGGGATGTTCTGGGTGGTGTCGATGTGTCGATGACCATTGATCAGGGAGGATGGGCTGGACCTGCGGACCAGGTGGATATATGCGATCTCGATGAGGGGGACCATACGGTCGCTGTCCGGGTGGTGGACGAGGCCGGCAACACGATGACGATGGTGCTGCCATTCTTCTTGGACCTCACCGCACCTTCATTGGTATCATGGATCCCTAACGGTACAGACGCATCGACGGTCGATGCAGTATCAGTGATCTTTGATGAGACCATAGATGAAACAACGGCATCCATCATTGTCATGAGCGGGGGAGAGGCGGTCATGGGGGTGATGACCGTGAACACCAGCTTGGGGGACAGGATCTCATTCCAACCGGACGGCGGCTGGGCCCTGGGTACCGAGTATGACGTGACGGTCACGGTCGAGGACCTGCAGGGCAATGCGTTCACCACGCAATGGTCGTTCGCCACTTCACAGGAACCATTCCCTTGGGGTGTCCTGGCCATGTTGGGACTGGCCGTGACAGTATTGATATTGTTCGCACGGAGGAGATCCAATGGATGAGGGTATGATGGTTTTGATCGAGGATGAGTGTGAACGCATGGGCATAGCTATGTTGGGTGTCGCGGACGCCGAAGCTTGGGAGGGGCCCCCGTTCGAACCGTGGCCCCCTGAGGCGTATCGGCCCAAGTCAATATTCAACTGGGCCCGATCGGTAATAGTGCTGGGAATGCCAGTCACATTGCCGATCGTCGACTCCGCCCCATCCATAAACTATCATGAATTGTACAGGACGGTTAATGCCTTCTTGGACCAGTCAGCCTATCTGCTGAGTGAGAGGATGAACAGGTCAGGGGCCAGGGCAGTATACCTATCACGTGACGGGTATGGAGGTCTGACGGCATTGCGCCACAACCCCCGCGCCTCGTTCTCTCATCGCCACGCAGCCTATCTGGCCGGTCTGGGGACGTTCGGTCTCAACAACATGCTCTTGACAGAGGAATACGGACCACGGGTGCGGTTTGTAAGTGTGATGACCGATGCTGAGCTGCCTTACGGTACACCGATGGATGAGGACCTATGCATCAGGTGCCTGCGTTGTGTACGTCAGTGTCCGGTAGGTGCGGTATCTGATGCCGGATATCCGAATGGACTCATCGACAAGGATCTGTGTCGTAAGAGGAGCGAGGAGCTTTATCTAAGCCATATGTCGCCGTGCGGCATATGCATAAAGGTCTGTCCCGTCGGCAATGACCGTGAACGCTTCGGGCGTCAAGAGATGGGCGTCTATATCGACGGATCCAAAGAGCCCGGTCTAACGGCCTCGTGGGAGCATCTGAGGAAGCACGGAGGATCGTCCGAATAGTGCCGCTCCTTATAGGACTCCTCCTCGGTCATGGGCGCTACGGACCTTAAAGGGGGTCGCAGACCTCCTAGGCTCTCTTTTGGACGAGCATATCATCGGGTAGTCCAACGAGGCTTTGACTGTAAACTAATCTTCCATATCAAATAGTGTCTTGGCCAGCATCCTCACGTTGTGAAGGTTGATCTTCGAATGAACATCGTTTCTCCTTCCGGCCTCCGAACGGCATCTGATTCGATA